>JADGAL010000007.1 GCA_015232025.1 Alphaproteobacteria bacterium | reverse complement strand
CCGACGTCGGCGCGGGTCGCGTCGTCGCGACCGACCAGCCGCTTGAATCCGCCCCATCCGTCCACCTGCAGGATGCCGGTGTAGCCGGCCAACACCTGCGCCGCCCGGGCGTAGACCCGGTCCTCCGCGCCGAGACGATGGCTACGTGGGCTGGCGATGTCGGATACGGTGCTCCTGACGGATACCAACGAACTGAAGGGTTAAACTCGCTGGCGCGATCACTTCGGGGCCCGTGGCGATCCGAGAACGACATCCGCGTTATCGGTCGGCACATGGACCGCCTGGCGCCGGCCCCATGATCGCGCGGCCACCCTCAGGCGGTCATCTCTTCCAGGACGCGGCGGATGGTCGCGGCCATGTCCTCCCAGCGGAACAGGCCGGGCCGCTCCAACCCGCGGGCGACGCAGGTCTGGCGCAGGACGGGGTCGGCCTCCAGCCGGCGTAGCGCCTTGGCCATCGAATCCGCCTTGGTCGGGTTAACGTACAGGGCGGCGTTGCCGCCGACCTCGACCGAGACGTCGTTCATCGAGGCGATCACCGGGCAGCCGCAGGCCATCGCCTCGCCGATCGGCATGCCGAAGCCCTCATAGGCCGAGGGATAAACGGTGGCGACGGCGCAGTTGTAGAGGTCGCGCAACACGGTGTCGTCGCCGCGGATGCGGCGGACGTCCAACCCGCCGAACTGCGCCGGATCGCCCGGATCGTTGGTCACCACGATGATCCGGTCGGCCAGTTCCGGAAGGGTCCGCAGCGCGTCCAGCAGCAGGCGTCCATTCTTGTAGCCATCGACCGAGGTGGGCAGCAGGTAGAAGGGCTTTTCGAGTTCCAGCCGGCTCCGCGCCGCCGCGCGCTCGTCTTCGGTCAGCACCCGGAACACCGGATCGATTCCCGGATAGGCGATTTCGGTGCGGCCGACGGTGTGGGGGTGGAAGGCGTTCAGGTCCTTGCGGGTGTTCTCGGAGATGCAGACGAAGCGCGAGGCGCGGGCGATGGCGGTGCGCTTCTCGACCCACATCGGGTCGTCCTTGCCGAACAGCATCACCTCGGGGATCATGTCGTAGACCACCTGGATCGAGGGGATGGTCAGCGGCGAGGTGTAATAGGTCGAGGCGAAAAGCGCCGCGCCCTCGTCGCGGCAGACGCGTTCGAGCTGGCGGCGGTCGGGCGTCATGTCGTCGTCGTACTCGTGCAGCCCGATCAGGCGATAGCGCAGATTGGCGAAGCGCGGCGCCGTGCCGCCGCGGTCGAGGACCAGCAGCCGCTTGGCGAAATCGCCGTCGTTCCAGATCTTCAGCAGCGAGGCCCACACCCGCGCGATGCCGGTGCGGTAAAGCTGGAAGAACACCCCGTCGATCACGATGGGCGCCGGCTGGACCGGCCTGGGCATCCGGGGACGGGTGCTCGGCTGGCCGTCCAGGACCGCCGAGCGGATCGCCCCGTCGTGGCGCCCCTCGGGCCGGGCCATCTCCATGGCGGCCAAATTCTCGATCGCCTTGGCCATCAGAAGGCGCGGCTGGTGCAGGCGATACTGGATGCGGAACAGGTCGTTGTCGTTCCACCGCATGCGCTTGGGGCGGTTGCGCAAAAGGACGTGCAGATCGATCGCGGTGAGCAGGCGCATGTCCCACCGCTCGGCCAGGCGCTGGAGACCGTCTCGCGAGGGAACCAGCCAGCGTCGGCCGAAGCCGACCCGTTCGGGCAGCGATTGGCGGTCGCATTTATGCGGCCGGCCGCCGAACACCACGATGTCGGCGTCGAACGCGGCGATGCGCGCCAGCAGCGCGGCGGGATCGCGGCAACGGTCCAGCCCATCCAGGCAGAACACGATGGTCGGGTCGCAATCGCCGGGGATGCGGTCGAACAGCCCCGAGCCGTCGCCGTCGCGGCGCGCCGACAAGCCGGCGTCGCGCAGGAATCCGGTGGTCAGCCCGTCGGGATCCGCGACCACCACGCCCGGCTGTTCGAAGGCGAACAGATCGGTCAGGCACACCGCCAGCCGGAACGCGTCGATCAGCCGCTGGCGCGGCCGCTCGACGTCGACGGCGTCGAACCGCCCGGCCATCGGCCCGACCGGCGGCGGCGGCGCGGCCAGCGTGCCGCAGGATTCGCATTCCCGGTAATCGAGCCGGCCGCCGTCCCTCAGCGGAAGCGACACCGCCGCGTCGGCGGAGGCGGCACCGCAGAGCGGGCAGGGGCGGGGCGACATTATTTCAGCAGCGCCGTCACGAATTTCATCAGCGGCACCTTCTCGACCGACTGGCGGTGGCCGATGATCCCGACCTTGATCGCTCCGGCGGCATTGCCGACGAAGCCCACGTGCTCCATCCGCCCCCCGGCGGCGGCCAGCGGCGCGGTGACGGCGAAGAAGGCGTCGCCCGCGCCCATGGTGTCGGTCACGGTCTTGGTGAAGGCGGGAATGCAGCGCAGGCTGGCGCCCTGCTGGTGGGCGTAGCAGCCGTCCTTGCCGTGGGTGATGACGATCCGTGGGCAGTCGATACGGCCGGGAAGAACCTCGCTGGCGATGTCGGCGATATCGGCATAGCGCTCGCCGACCGCCAGCCGGGCCTCGGGCGCGTCGATGCAGACATAGTCGGCCCGCGGATAGCGCGTGATCAGGTTGAAGCCCATGTTGGCGCTGTTGCTCTGGGCATTGACCGCCAGGAATCGCGCGTGCTTCACCAGCGTGTCGATGGTCGAGCGGCCGATCATGCCGTGGCCGAAATCGGTGACCACCGTGGCGTCGGCGTGCGGCGCCTTTTCGGCGATCACCTTGTCCAACTCGTCCGTCAGGGATTTGGGCAGGGGCGAGTCGTTCATGAACTGAACTTCGAACAACTTGCGCACGTAGATCGGATCGACGAAGCGGCTTTTGCGAATCGTCGGGGTGTCGGGTCGGCGCAGCGCGGTCAGGCGCACATTGGGCTTCAGGATGGCCCGAACCATCTCTTCCGCCCGGTCGGCGTCCTGGCCGCCGAACACGGTGACCACCTCGACCTCTCGGCAGAAATCGGCGGCGTGGTTGGCGGCGGCGATGACGCCTCCCGCGAACGCCTCGCTACCCTGGAAGCGGGTGGCGATCATGTTCTCCTTCGGCGATTTCCCAACAACGGTGACGTATTGGTATTCGTCGATGATCGTCTCGCCCACGAACAGCAGCCGGAATCCGGCCACCGCGTTGACCAACTCCCCGATCGCGCCCAGGCCCCCCTGCTCGCGCATTTCGTGCAGAAAGTCACGCAGCGGCTGGTCGTAGACATCCAGGTAGCGGTTGATCAGGCTGGACGACGAGAACGTGATGTCGCGGGTGAAGACGATGCGTCCGCCATGGCTTTCAACCGCCGTCCGTTCGTCGTTGATCTTGCCGGTGATGTCCTCGTCCGGGTTCTCGTAGTCCGAACCCTTGATGTAGACGTCGGGCTTGACCTGGCGCAACACCTCGACGGCGGTGGCCGTGGGATTGATGGCCACGCAGGTCACGAACCCGACCGCCGCCAGCATTTCGGCACGCAACTGCTCGCCGAAGATCGGGCGGCCCGGCCCCTTGTTGACGTGGCGATCGGCGGTCAGCGTCACCAGAAGGATGTCGCCTTCGGCCGCGGCTTGTTCCAGGTGGCGGATATGGCCCAGATGGACCAAATCGAAGACGCCGTGGGCGAGCACCACGCGTCGCCCGGCGTTGCGCGCCGCCTCGGCGAGCGCGGCCATTTGCTCGAGGGATTTGACCTTGTCGCGCGCGCGCATAAAACCGGCTTGAACTTCAATCTGTTGGTTCATCGATCGTCCCCGAGAAACTTGAACCAGTCGGCCGTAGCCTCGGCGATTGAATCCGGCGTCCAAAGCGGCGCCTCTTTCCAATAGTCGATGTGTTCCAGCACCAGGGCGACGCCATCCTCGAAGCTGATTCGCGGCGTCCACTTCAGCAGCGACGAGATCCGGCTGGTGTCGGCGAAGGTGCAATCCGGCTCGCCGGGGCGCTTGGGGATGTGGACGACCGGGCCGCCCAGCAGTTCGACCAAGCGGTTGATACTGTAATGGCCGCCCGAGCCCACATTCATGATCTCGCCGCCGAGTTGTGAGGCGGCGGCGGTCACGAAGGCGTCGACCACGTCGGTGACGTAGGTGAAATCGCGCGTCTGGGAGCCGTCGCCCACCACGGTGAACGGTTTGCCGGCCAGCTTCTGCTTCAGGAACACGCCGAACACGGCGCCATAGGTGCCCGACGTCCGGGACCGCGGACCGAACACGTTGAACATGCGCAGCGAGACGGTCGGCAGACCATAGGTCTGGTGCCAATGCTGCACGTAGCATTCCGCGACCCACTTGGTCAGCGCATAGGGATACATGGGGCGCGGCGGGGCGCTTTCCGGCGTCGGATAGACGTCCGGAACGCCGTAGCACGACGAGGACGACGCGCAGACGAAGCGTTCGACCCCGGCGTGCCGCGACGCCTCAAGAACGGCCAGGGTGCCGTTCACATTGGCGTGGTGATAGGGGCCGGCCTGCTGGATCGATGGCACGATGTCGGCCAGCGCCGCCAGATGGAAGACGTGGCGCACGCCCTCGAACAACGGGCGGATATCGGATGAGGCGATGTCGGCCTGATGGATTGAAAGCCGCCGGTTGTCGGCGACGTGGCCGAGATTCTCGGGGCGGCCGGTCGAGAAATTGTCGATGACCACGACCTGGTGCCCGTCTTCGAGAAGGCGGTCGACCAGATGGCTGCCAATGAAGCCGGCACCCCCGGTGACGAGGCATTTCCCGATGGCCATGTTCACTCCTGACCGATAGTGACGACCGGCTGCCGTGACCCGGCTGCTTCTCGGCGAATTGTACTGACGGCGGGCTGGGAATGTGCTCTAGGGAAACTGCCTCCGTCAAGACGCTTCTTCCCTGGCGATCAGCCCCGCTCAGGCCAGCGTGCCGCGCCTTCGCGCAGACGCCGCATCAGGCCGCGCAGCAACAACCCGGAACCCAGCACGGCCCACACCGCGTTGGGAACGATCGCGCCGCCGCGAGAGAAGTATTTGCGGAAATAGAGCCGCATGCTCCGGCATTTGTGCCGTTCGACGAACAGCGGCGAGGCCCGGCTTTGCGACTTCTCGTGCAACAGCACGATGTTGGGACAGAACAGCACGCGCCCGCCGCCGCCGCCGATCTTCTGGCAGAAGTCCAGATCCTCGAAATGCAGGAAGTAGCGCGGGTCCATGCCGCCCACCGCCTCGTAAGAGCGGCGCGGCATGAACATGAAGGCGCCCGAGATGGCCGGCACCTCGGTGATCGCGTCCGGCAGCGGCTGGTGGTGCAGGTTGACCCGTTGGACCCGGCCCAGGGGCAGCACGAAATGATCGTCGAAATGCAGCGCCTCGACCAGCCATTGCGACGGCGTGCCGATGTTGCGCCGCGCCCCGCGCTGTTCGCTGCCGTCCGAATTGATCAGACGCACGCCGCATACCCATAGTCCCGGCCGGTCGCCGAGTTGGTGCGTCAACTGGGTGACGCTGTCGGGTCCTAGATGGCAGTCGGGATTGAGCAGGAGCAGGTGCCGTCCGCGGGCGACCGCCGCGCCGATGTTGCAGCCAGTGGCGAAGCCGACATTTCCGTGGCCCGAGATCAGCCGCAGGCGCGGATCGGCGGCCCGCATGGCCTCGATCCGGGCCAGCAGTCGGTCGTCGTTGCCATTGTCGACCACGATGATCTCGATGATCGCCGGGTCGCGTTGGGCCGCTTGCAGAACGGCGGGCAGTTCGGCGTTGCGGTACGAGACGACCACCACCGAGACGCCGTCCTCGTCGGGCCGCTGATCGAACACCACGCCATCGGCCTCGGGGCTGCCGCCCGCCGCCCGGTATCCGTCGACCATGCGGGCCAAGCCGTCGTCGAGCGTCGCCCGCGCGCGCCAATCCAGTTCGCCGCGGATGCGTGTCGTGTCCACGGCCAGCGAGGCGAACAGACGGCTGGCGCGGACGGCCATCCCCGGCAGCAGCGACACCAGGGCGACCAGCGGTCTGGGCGGGGTGAAGAATCGCTCGGCCCGGCCCAGCCGGCGACGGATGCCGGCCGCCAGTTCACGCGTCGAATAGGCGTTTTCGTCCGCCACCAGATAGGTGCGGCCCCCGGCCCGCGGCGCGCGCAGGGCGGTCAGGATGGCATCTGCGAGGCTGTCGAGATAGATCAGGCTGCGGCGATTGCGCAGTGTGGCGAAGGGCAGCGGCAGGTCCGAATCGCACAGCCGGACCAGGCTGCGCAGATTGCCCTTGGCGCCCGGCCCATAGACCAGCGGCGGCCTTAGCACCACATGGTCGAGCCCCTGTTCGGCCAGCCGCGCCAGTCGCCGCTCGGCCTCGGCCTTGGATTGGGCGTAAAGATCGCCGGGCGCCAGGGGATCGTCCTCGACGAATGGACGGTCAGTGGTGCGCTCGCCATGCACCTTGGCGGTGCTGATGAACACCAGCCGCAGGCCGCGCGCGGCCACCGCGCGGCCCAAGGCCTCGGTGCCGTCGACGATGGCGCGGCGGAACGACTCGGCGGTGGCCGTCGGCAAGCGGCACGTGATGTGGGCCGGCGCGGCCAGATGGACCACCGCGTCGACGCCGTCCAGATGCCCAGTCCAGTCGGTCGCGCCGCCGACCCCGGGCACCCAGGCGCGCCGCACGCCCTCGGGAAGGGTGCCGAAGGGCCGCCGCGTCGCGCCGACCACGTCGAAACCCTCGGCGACCAGCCGTCGGCACAAGGCGGCGCCGATGAAGCCGCTGGCGCCGGTGACAAGGATTTTCGCGCCGCTTCCGACCGCAGGCATCCGGCGCCCTCAGGCGCCACGCAGCAGCGTGTCGAAATAGGGAATGGTCCGGTTCAAGCCTTCCTCGAGCTGAATGGTCGGCTGCCAGTCGAGCAGCGCGCGGGCCCGGCCGATATCGGGCTGGCGCTGGCGGGGATCGTCGGCCGGCAGCGGCTTGTTGACGATCTTCGACTTCGATCCGGTCAGGTCGATCACCTTCTCGGCCAGTTCGCGGATGGTGAATTCGCCGGGATTGCCCAGATTGATCGGCCCGGTCACCTCGTCGGGGCTGTTCATCAGGCGCACGAAGCCCTCGATCATGTCGTCGACATAGCAGAAGGACCGCGTCTGGGTGCCCTCGCCATAGACCGTGATGTCCTCGCCGCGCAGGGCCTGGACGATGAAGTTCGACACCACCCGGCCGTCGCCGGGATGCATGCGCGGGCCGTAGGTGTTGAACAGCCGGGCCACCTTGATGCGCATCCGGTGCTGGCGGTGATAGTCGAAGAACAGCGTCTCGGCGCAGCGTTTGCCCTCGTCGTAGCACGAGCGCGGGCCGATCGGGTTGACGTTGCCCCAATAGTCCTCGGTCTGCGGATGCACCGCCGGATCGCCATAGACCTCGGAGGTCGAGGCCTGGAAGATCTTCGCGCGGGTGCGTTTGGCGAGGCCCAGCATGTTGATGGCGCCGTGGACGCTGGTCTTGGTGGTCGCCACCGGATCGTGCTGATAGTGGATCGGCGACGCCGGGCAGGCCAGGTTCCAGATCTCGTCGACTTCGAGATAAAGCGGGAAGGTCACGTCGTGGCGGATCAGCTCGAACCGGGGATGCCCCAGCAGCTGGGCCACGTTCTCGCGCGTGCCGGTGAAGAAGTTGTCGACGCAGATGACGCTGTGGCCCTGCCCGAGCAACCGCTCGCACAGATGCGATCCCAGGAATCCCGCGCCGCCGGTGACCAGAATGCCCCTATTGTACGCCATTGTGCCGCCTGCCCGTACCCTGAAAACGATGGCGCACTATGTCCCTTGGCGTCCGCCACCGCAATAGAGAGGTGGCCAAGAGGTGGCCTGAGAGATTGGACAGGACGGTAGGTGGATCTCCTGCGCGAGATGATCGGCTTCGGAGCCCTTCTCCAAAAGGCCGCGAAGGGCCATCATCTCGTCGGTCATCGTCAGGTCCTCGGTTCGGTTGTTCGGTGTGGAAACCAAACCCTACCGGAGATTTGCGATGACCACCGCTATGGATAACTGGCCCGCCTCCGCCGGACTCGTGGGCGGTGCTGCGGCGGGCCAGTTACCCACAGCTCCTACACCACTCGGGGGGACGCGACCTCGGCTACAGCCGCGACGGCAAGAAGGGCAAGCTGCAGATCGTCTACGGCCTGCTGTGCTCGGCCGATGGCTGCCCGGTGGCGGTGGAGGTGAGGTCGAGCGGCGGAGTCAGTGTAGGCCGATATCGTCATGCAGCCCCAGCCGTCGCCCGATCAGCCCGCCGGAGATGGTGAGCAATTACCTATGCGGCGATCGTCGGCGCTTGCTGCGAGGCCTGGAACCAGTTCACCTCGGACCGCAGCCGCGTTTGCGCCGCCTTGACTTCTGTGGTATCCCGATGGCTACTCGGATTTCCCATGGTGTGACGAGATGAAGGCGGTAATCCTGGCCGGCGGATTGGGTACGCGGCTGAGCGAGGAGACGGATCGCATCCCCAAGCCGATGGTCGAAGTGGGCGGCAAGCCCATCCTGTGGCATATCATGAAGATTTACAGCAGCCACGGGATTAATGATTTCATCATTTGTCTCGGCTACAAGGGCTATGTGGTCAAAGAATACTTCTCCAATTATTTCCTTCATATGAGTGACGTCGTAGTCGACCTCGCCACCGGCAATGTGGAGACCCGCAACAGCGAGGCCGAACCCTGGCGCATCACCCTGGTCGACACCGGCGTCGAGACGCAGACCGGCGGGCGCCTCAAGCGGGTGATGCCCTATGTCGGCGACGAGACCTTCTGCTTCACCTATGGCGACGGGCTGAGCGACGTCGACATCACCGAATCGATCCGGTTCCACCGCGCCCATGGCCGGATGGCCACGGTCACCGCCGTCACGCCGCCCGGCCGCTTCGGCATCTTCGACCTGGACGGCGACCGGGTGACCCGTTTCGTCGAGAAGGGCGACCGCTCGGAAAGCCTGATCAACGGGGGCTATTTCGTGCTCGAGCCGTCGGTCGCCAACTTCGTCGCTACGGATTCGACGGAATGGGAGAAGGCGCCCATGGAGACCCTGGCGCGCCAGGAGCAATTGATGGCCTTCACCCACAAGGGATTTTGGCAGCCGATGGACACCCTGCGGGATCGTCGCATGCTGGACAGCCTTTGGGCGAGCGGCGACGCCCCTTGGAAGACCTGGTCATGAAGGCCCTGGTGACCGGCGCCAGCGGTTTCGTGGGCGCCCACCTCGCCCGCCGGCTGACGCGCGACGGGCATCGGGTGGCGACCCTGGTCAGGCCCGGCTCGCACCGTGGCGATCTGCCCCCCATCGCGGCGATCCACGTTCACGACGGCTCGGTCGCCGGCTTGAAGGCGATCGTCGAGGCGGCCGAGCCGGACGTCGTCTTTCATCTGGCGGCCCTGTTCGTCGATCGCCACCAGCCGCAGGATATCGAGCGGCTGCTGGCCGCCAACGTGCTGTTCTCCACCCAGCTCGCCGACGCGATGGCGCGGTGCGGGGTGCGGCATCTGGTCAACACCGGAACCTCGTGGCAGCACGACGCGGACGGAGCCGGGCGGCCGGTCACGCTTTACGCGGCCACCAAACAGGCCTTCGAAAGCATCCTGACCTATTACGTCGACGCCCACGAGATGTCGGTGATCACGCTGAAGCTGTTCGACACCTACGGGCCATGCGACCGCCGCGGCAAGCTGCTGACCCGTCTGGCCGGCATGGCGCGGACCGGCGAGTCCCTGGCGATGTCGCCGGGCGAGCAACTGCTCGACATCGTCCATGTCGACGATGTGGTGGACGCCTTCGTGGCCGCCGCCGACCGCCTGCTGGACGGCAAGGTTTCGGGGCTTGAGGACTATGCGGTCAGTTCCGGTGATCCGCTTCCCCTCCGCTCGGTTATCGAGCTGTTCTCGAAGGTGGCGGGTCGCCCGATCGGCATCGACTGGGGCGCGCGGCCCTATCGCTTCCGCGAGGTGATGGTGCCCTGGCGCACCGGCCCGGCGGTGCCCGGGTGGCGGCCGCGCATCGGCCTTGAGGACGGCTTCCGACAGCTTCTGGCAGAGAGTGGCGGCGCCGCCGCCTGAAGGATCGACAAACGATGCGCATCAAGCTGCCCCATCTTCAGACGCTCCGCGGCGACGCCATGCTCGGCCTCATGGGCGATCAGGCGATCGGCCTGTCCCTGTCGCAGGTGGGCGAGGACGTGGTCATCGCGCACATGTTCGAGAACAACTTGCCGCCTTTGGGCCGGCCCGGTTTTTACGTCGACATCGGCGCCCATCACCCGCGCATCGGATCGAACACCTTCCTGTTGCACCTTCAGGGTTGGAAGGGCGTCAATGTCGACGCGTCCGACGCCTCGATCGAGGCGTTCCGCCGCGAACGGCCCAACGACACCAATCTGTGTTGCGCGATCGGCGCCGTCGAGGGCACCACCACGTTTTACGAGTTCCAGGGCGGGGCGGCCAGCACCTGCGATCCCCAACTCGCCAGCGCTTGGCGCGCCCGCGGCTGGGCCCAGGTCGGCGAGAAGCATGTGCCGATCCGGCCGCTCGGTCGAATGCTCGACGAATACGTGTCCCAGGGAACAGTCATCGATTTCCTGAACGTCGACATCGAGGGACTGGACGAGGTGGCGCTCGCTACCGTCGATCTTGAGAAATACCGCCCCAAGGTGATCGCCATCGAGATGCACAACATCGACCTGCTCGACCTCGGCGCCAACGGCACGGTGCGCCGCCTGACCGAGGCCGGTTACAAGCTGATGTCGGTCAACATCGTCACCTTCATTTTCGGCGACGCCCGCAAGATGATCAATTTGTGACGGTCAATAGCCCGGCTCGATCGCCGCTGCGTGCTTTTCGGCGAAATATCGCGAGATGCGGCCTTCCTGCCATTTGGCGTGGAAGTTCGCCGTCAGGTTCTGAAAGCTCACCTGTAACGAGGTCAGCGGTTCGTCCCGTTCCTTGAGGAGAAGGACCTCCTTGACGGCCTCGGCAACTTCGTCGGGCGATGCCGCCAGGGGCTCGTAGTCTTCGAGTTCGCCGCAGCGGAAGGTCAGCGGATTACCGCAACTCCCCGCCTGGGCGTACTGGTCTGGTTCCATGTTCCAGGGCTGCGGCCGGCGGTCGATCAGCGCGACATGCTCGATGAATTTCAGCAAGCGCCCCGACGCCTTATGCCGGACCATGGCCGGCAGGAACACCCCTCGATCCGAGGTCAAAAGCCCGGTGCGCAGCATCCAACTGTTCATCGAGACCATTGGCGTGTCGAGAAGCTGGCCCACCACGGTCAAGCCCGAGGCGTTCACCAGGGCGATCGAGGCCGCCTTGAACAGCAGCAGATCGTTGCGGAAGCTGGTGAACTGGCTTTTCCCATAGTCGATGACTCCATGAACTTTCCTGAAGTACTCCGGGCATTCCTCGCGACCGACCGCCACGATGGTGTGTCCGGTGTCCTTCAGGATCGAGAAGGCCTGATCGAAGTCTTCCGGCCGCGCCGGGATGGTCGCATTGGCTATCACGTGCTTGAAGTGGACCAGGGCCAGTTTGCTGGTGTCACCGCCCAGAAACCGGATGAACTCCTCTTCCTGAATGGCGGGCACGTCGCGGAGCGGCTGATAGCCGGGGCTGGCCCGCCGCCGCTTCAGCCAGTCGAGGTGCGACCTGTAGACCACCTCGTTCTCGACGATCCAGTGCAGGCCGCCGGCGAAGGGGTAAAGCCTCGCCCTGCTGGGATCGGTCCAGGCGAACTTGCTGTGCGACAGGCCGATGTCGACCGTCATCTGCGGCGCGAGTTGGCTGATTTCCCGGCACCACGCGACGGCCGCGTTGCTGACCATGAAATGCACGTTCGTGTGCGGCGCGAAGTGCTTGCGGTACATGTCGGCCATGACCGCCGGAATGTGGGATTCCTGCAGCGGGTAGATGTACATACGGTTCGGGTCCAACTCCCTCAGATGGATCATCCTGAGCAGGTTGTCCGTGTCGTGCATCATGTGCCCGGGAGCCCACGGGAAAGGATTGTTCGCCGCGATGCGGATGTTGTTTTCGACTATCCAGCGGTAAAGCGCGGACGCGGAATCGATCATGATGTCGGTGGGCCTCCAGCCCGGCGTGCTCGTCGCGTTAGAAGACCAAGCTGTCCCGGGTGACCTTGCGGGATGCGGTTCAGGTCTTCCACGCTGGTGCCCCAGATTTCGCAGATCTTCGCGATCCGATCCGGCTGGGAATTGATGCGGTCCCATTCGTAGACCCGCAATGTGGCGACAGCGCGGGGGGGACATTCGTCGGACAGGATGCGGCGGAAGCGTCGATGGTCCAGGTGGTGACGATGACGTCCTTGAGCCAATGCTGGTTTGGATAGACGAGGGCCAGTTTCTTCATCGGGCATCCATGAGCTTGCCGCCGACGGCACCGCGGAAACGAGCTTCGGGCACCGAAAAGCCACCGCTTTTCAGATGTCCCACTTCGATTCCCACCTCGATGAACCGATTCTGCCAGACCTCGTTGCCGTTTACGAGCGATTCGCAGCGGGCGGTCCACGCTTGATCGGCCGCCTGGTTCAGGCGCTTGGCCAGATAGGCGGCGAAGTAGTAGGCGAAGGCGTTGTCGGGATCGACGACGTCGATGATGTTCTTCACGTAGCGCAGGTTTTGCTCGAGCTTGCGTGGGCGGTCCTCGCGGAACAGCCGGGCGAAATTGGCGTAGAAGTTGATGTAGGCCCAGACATCGTCCAACTCTTCCCGGCTGGGCACCGAATCGCCGGGCCGCCGGTCGAAGATGTTGGGGAAGTCGCGCAGAAATACCGCCCGCGCCTTGGGGTCGCGGCTTTTCTGGTGCTTACCGAAGCCGCCGGACGTGAAGCGGATCTCGGTGAAGTCGATGCTTTCCTGGTCGGCCGCCGTTTCGGCGAACATCGGCGTGTTGGGCAGCGTTTGCAGGACGTTGACGTGGCACCAGTCAAGGTCCATTTCGCGAGCCAGCCAGAAGGTGTCGCGCAGCATATCGAAGGTTTCGCCGGGGAAGCCGATGATCAGGAAGGCCCGCGTGTGGATGCTCTCGTGCCGTCGCACCGTCTCGGCGGCGCGCAGGAACACGTCGGGATTGCCCGGCTTGCGGATGCGCCTTAGGATCTCGGCGTTGCCAGACTCTATGCCGAGATAAAGACCGATGCAGCCGCTGCCGGCGGCGGCGGCGATGACGTCCTCGGCGCACGAGCCGGCCACCAAGCCGTTCGAGCAGTCCCAGGTGATGTCGATGCCATCGCGCGCGATGCCCTCGAACAGTTCGATGGCGCGTTTACGATCGTAAAGCAGATCGTCGTCCAGCCAAGTGATGTGGCCGACTCCGTGCTCGAACCGCAGGATCTTCAATTCCTCAAGGACCGACGAGACGCTGCGGTTGCGGACCCCCAGCCCGTTGAAGTTGCGAACGCTGCAAAAGGTGCATTGGAAACGGCAGCCGCGATTCAACTGGGCCGTAGCCATGCGGACACGGGGATCGACCAGACTGTAGAAGGCCCCGACCCGCCCGGTCGAGGACATCTCGTGCGAGGCGATCAGGTCATGCGCCGGAATAACGTCGAGTTCCGCGCCGTTCGGGCGATGCCAAGCCGAGAAATGGACGAGGCTGTCGCCGTCGAACAGCGCCAGTTGGCGTAGCCGTTCGGACCCAGCCTTGTGGTTCACCACCTCGAGGAAGTCCAGGAAGGCGTATTCGGCCTCGTAAAGCACCAGCCCGTCGACGAACGACAAGGCGTCGAGCAGCGACTCCCTGGTCAGCGGATCGACGAACGAGTTGGTCACGTGAATGCCGCCGACGAACAGCGGCAGCGAGGCGTCGTGCGCGCGGACGCGGGCGCAGACGTCCGTCATCGACTTGTGCGCCAGCGAGTACATGCAGGTGACGCCGACCAGATCCGGCGCGAAGGTGTCGATTTCACGGCTGATCGATTGTTCCACCGTGGCGGTGAAGTCGAACGTCTCGGACCCTTCGCAGGTCTGGCTAGCGCCCAGAACGACGTGGTTGAGGTTGAGGACGCGCACCTCGTAGCCGGCCTTGCGCAGCACGGCGCCGACCAAGCCCAATCCGTATTGCGGATGGTTCCAGTAGCGCCGACGCCTGGCCACCTCAAAGTCGAACAAGCCGGAATCGGCGTCGGGCGGCGCGATCAGCAGCACCCGACCGACGCTGCGGGCGGGGAACAGGCGGGCGATGATCCGCTCGGCCTGGGCCAGGGCGGGCTCGTTCGCTCCAAGCCGGACGGGATCGATTTCAATGACCTTGGGGGGCAAGAACTGCGTCCTCCGTGAGGGATCGGAACACCGGATCGTAGCGGGCGGCCATGGCCGCCACGGTGTCGAAGATCTCGGCGGCGTCGCGGGGGAAGGTCTCGATCAGCCGCATCAGGTCGAAATCGTCGAAACAGCGCCGCCAATAGGCCGAACCGGCGACCAGTTCCGCAGCCTGCCGGTGCGCCGCCAGCGCATCGTCGTCGCGACCCAGAGCGCGGTTCGCCAGGGCGGCGTAAAGCGGCATGTAGGCGTTGTCCGGATAGCTGATCGCCACGGCCTCCAGCCATCGCGCCAGCTTCAGCGCGTTGCCGCCCGGCCGCAGGTTCTTGTTGCGGATGTAATTGTTGACGAGGTTGAAGGCGAACCAGATCTGCTTGACTTGTTCCGTGTCGGGAACCGCGGCGGGGTCGAGGTCGAATACGGCGGGGCCGGTGACCACCCCGGCCGGCACGCCCAATTCTCGGCTCGCGCTGTCTTTGGTGGGAATGAAATCGGCGGTCTGACGCTTGCCGCCAGTGATGTTGTCGATGCGGGCGCGTTCCTTGTTGGTCACTTGGAACGTGGTGTACGAGGACCAGTCGAGATCCAGTTCGTCGGCCAGCCGAACGGTATTCAGCATCTGCCCGAAGGTCTCTTCGTTGAAAAGTCCCAGGATGTAGTTGCCGCAGGCGAATATCTCGGGATAGCCGTCGAGCCGGCGCGCCATTTTGCGCAGCATGGGAATGCTGGTCGGCTTGCGCATGCGTTTCAGCATGGCGAGGTCGCCCGACTCGATGCCGATGCGGAAGCCGACGCAGCCGGAATCGCTCATCAGTCGCAGCATGCGATTGTCCAGCGACGAGGCGATCAGTCCGTTGCCGGCGGACCAGGTGATGCCGTGCGACCGCCTGAGGGCGACCATCTCGGTCAACAGCCCCTCTACCCCTTCGCGCAACGATGGCGTGCCCAGGAAATCGTCGTCCAGCATCTCGAAATGGCGGATGCCGTGGTGATGGACCAGATGGCGCGCCTCGTCAATCACCGCGTCCACGGGATGCTGCCGAAGCCCGCGGCCCATGAACACCGTCACGCCGCAGAACGCGCAATTGGCCCGGCAGCCGCGGTTCAGCAGGAGGGTGCCATAGGGGACGTCGACGCCGACCATCCGCGAGAACGGATTGAGCGAACCCACCTTGCGATACGAGGCGATCGGCAGATCGTCCAGGAACGGCACGATGCCGCCGGTCGGAACCACCTTGTCCGCGGCACCCCGGCTTTCGACGACCGCGCCATCCCGCCTGAAGAAGATTCCCCGCATCTCGGGCCGCGCCGGCTCGCGGCCGGACAGCAGGGCCAACAGGTGCGGCGCCTTGTTCTCGCCTTCGCCGACGACCACGAAATGCGCGAGCCCGCTGTCGAGATAGAATTCCTTCTCGTCGCTGGCGATCGAGCCGCCGAGCACGACGATGTGGCGGTCCATTCGCTTCAGTTCGGCCAGCAGATCGGTGGCGTAGTAATCGCGCCCGGTGACGTCGGCGGTGACGGTCAGCCACGATACGCCGATCACCGCCGGATCGAAGTCGTCGATCTCGTCCCGCGCCAAACGCAGCCAGTCCTCGGGATCGAAGGCGTCGTCCTCGGCGATGCGCTTGAGCATCAGAAAATTCAGATCGCGGACCCGAACCTCGAGATTCAGGCCGAGGATCGCCTCCTTGATGTTGAGCAGCCCGCGCGGCGGATAGGCGTAGACGGCGCGCCGACGGACGATGTCGCGGCGCAGGGTGCCGCGCAGGAAGCCCGGCGCGTTGAACAGCAGCACCCGGTTGTTGGGCATCCTGGTCGCCGCCAGATCGGCGGCCAGGGCTTCGAGGGGCGTCCGCTCGGCGTCGGCTGGTGTCGTCATGGGGTCGCGGCGTGGTTGACCGAGCGTTGCAGCGAGCGGCGGCCATCGCCAAGGTCGCGGGCTTGCAGGTAGGAATCCCTGCCATAGCGGTCGAACACGGCGCAGACGTGACGCGTGTTGATGGTGCCCAGCGGCGTCAGGCGGATGCCCTGGTCGTCGATCTCGACCAGCCCATCGGCTTCGAGTTCGCGCAGTCCCTTCAGCTCTTCGGTGAAGGTGGCGCGGAAATCGACGCCAAAGCGGCCTTCCACCTCGGCGAACGAGACCCCCTCATGGGTGATGAAGGCGAAGATGACATGGCGCCGCAGCAGGTCGTCGGCATCGAGGATGCAGCTGCGCACCAGCGGCAATCGTCCCTGGTCCAAGCACTCGGTGTATTTGTCCAGGCTATAGTAGTTCTGGGTGTAGCAGTCGGGGAAGGTGCTGATCGCCGACGGCCCGACGCCCAGGATGGTCTCGCAGCGGCCGCGCGAATAGCCCAGCACCGTCCGCATCAGCGGTCCTTCGCGTTTGGCGACGGAAAGCACGTCGTGCGGCTTGGCGAAGTGGTCAAGCCCGATCCGCCCGTAGCCGTGGCCAAGCAGCAGGTCGATGGTGTCGATGCGCATGCGGACCAGATCCTCGGTCGAGGGCAGGTCTTCCTCGCGGTAAGCGCGCTGATGCGGGAAGATGTCGGGCCGGTGGCCCAGCAGGCACACATTCACCCGGTCGGGCGCGAAGGCGAGCACCCGTTCCATCGTCGCGCGATGACCCTCGCGGGTCTGCTTGGGCAGCCCGTACAGGATGTCGAAGCTGACGCCGGTGAACAAGGCGCGCACCTCGGGCACCAGCAGGGCCTCGATCATTTCCGGCGGGTTGACGCGGGCGATGGCCTTCTGGACGGCGGGGTCGAAATCCTGGATGCCAAACGAGATCCGGTTGATGCCAACCTCGTGATAGGCCCGCATCATGTCGGCGTCGATGCCGAAGCGCGGATCGATCTCGATGGCGCATTCGTCCAGAGTCTTGAAATCGACGATGGGCGACAGGATCGAGGCGAAGTGACGGAATTCGTCGGGGTCGAGAATCGAGGGCGATCCGCCGCCGAAATGGACCTCGCGCACGTTCGGAAAGCCGGTCTTCTCGAAGTGGGCGACCAGCAGGGCGATCTCGGCGGCCAGCTTGTCGAGATAGGCGCGGTAAAGCGTCCGATCCTGCGACACCACCATCACGCATTGGCAAAATAGGCATTGTCGTAGGCAGTAGGGGAAATGCACGTAAAGCGCCACGGGCGCCCCGGCGGGCACGTTCCGGCGCAAAGCCTCGGCGAAGTCGACGTCGGCGGTGCACGGGTCTTCCCGCCATTGCGACTGGTAGGGATAAGAGGTGAACCAGGAGCCGCGGCGACGCTCGTACTTTTTCACGATCTGAGCGTCGAAAATCGGCACCGTGTCGCTCATCTGGTTACCCTCTCTTGCATTTGCCCGCGCTGGCCGACGTTACCATGTCAAACCGGCAGCGAACAGGGTCATCATGAACGGCTCGTTCACCACGGGAAAGGACCGCCCCAGGTTCGGCGAGTACAGGCGGCCCGCTCGTATGTCCTCGACGGACACCAGCGCGAAATCCATGCCTTCGCGAAGCTCGATCGTCTCGGCTGGCCGGTCGAGTTCGCAACCGAAGGCGTGGATGGCCGGCATTTCGTCGCGCAGGCGCGGAAAATGTCCGATGGGCCGCAAGTGGGTCGCCTCGAGGCCGGTCTCCTCGGCCAGTTCGCGGCGGGCCGCCTGTTCCGGGGTTTCGCCCGGTTCGATGGTTCCGCCGAAATAGCCCCACGAGCCCGGAAAGACGATGCTTTCCTTCTCGTCGCGCAACTGCATCAGGATGCGCCCGTCGCGGCGGGGCAGGATCACCGCCGCCTCGCGCTCCCGCGCGCCGCTCACTCCGCTTCGGCGGCCTGGGCCGCCACCATGTTGGCGCGCAACTCGGCGCGGTCGAGGAATGGGTACATGTCCTCCATAGGCGTCGGAAGTAGCCGGCCGTCCGGACCCTTCATGGTCTGCACGCGCGGAATCAGCGGCTGCATCTCGGGCATCTCGATCTCGCAAACCATCGGGCCGTCGCTGGCCAGGATCGCGTCGAGATGCTCGTCCAGATCCCGGTTCGAGCGGATGTGGAGGCCCGGAATCCCGAACGCCTTGGCCAGCTCGACGAAGTCGGGGCAACTGACTCCCGAGCTTGGCTCGGAGCCGACGAAGCGGCCGAAGTGATTGTGCTGCATCAGCTTCATCGTCAGATAGCCGCGATTGGCCAGCACGAACAGCACCACCGGCAGCTTGTTGTGGGCCAGGGTTTGCAGTTCCTGCACATTGAACATCAAGCCGCCGTCGCCGCTGACGCAGATCACTTGGCGCCGGCCGGCCGCGTAGCAGGCGCCAATCGCCCCCGGCAGGCCAAAGCCCATCGAGGCCAGTCCGCTCGACGTGAATAGGCGCTGGCCCTTCTTGATGGCGAAGGTCTGCATGGTGCAGGTGAAGCTGGTCCCCATGTCGGTGACCACCACGGCGTCGGACGGCAGGCGATCGGCCAAACGGTCGATGAAATGGAACGAGTTCACTTGGCTGGGCAGGGTGCGGTACTCGTCCAGCACCACCGGATAGCGGCGCCGCCAGTCGGCGACCGTCTCCAGCCAGCCGTCGACGCCCTTGTCGCGGCCGATCGCGTCGCCGCGCGCCAGCAGGGCCGTCAGGAACACCTTGGCGTCGGCCGCCATCGCCACGTCCGGTCGCAGCGTCGGCTTCATCAGTTCGTTCTCGTCCACGTCCACCACGATCTGGCGGGCATGGGGGGCGAACTGGGCGGTGTTGTGCCCGGTCTGCGGGATCGACATGCGCGAGCCGACGATCAGCAGCAGGTCGGCGTTCTGGACGGTGAAGTTGCCCGCCCGGTCGCCGAACAGGCCGGCCCGGCCGGCATGGCAGGGATGGCCGGAATCGATCAGATCGCTGGCGTTCCAAGAGGTGATCACCGGGATGCGCAGCCGTTCGACGATCGCGCCGAACTCGGCCACCGCGCCGGCTAGGCGGATGCCGTTGCCGGCGATCAGCACCGGCCGCTTGGCCTCGCCCAGCATGCGCACGCATTCGGCCAACCGGCGCTCGAAATGCGCGGCGGGACGGACCGGGCTCCGCTCGGGCGTGTAGCCGGGCAGCGAGGCGGGCTCGATCCGCTCGTTCGTGACATCCAGCGGCAGGTCGATCCACACCGGCCCCGGCCGGCCGGTGGTGGCCAGATGGACCGCCTTTTCGAGGTGGTGGCGGATCATCCCCGGCTCGGTCACCGTCACCGCGTATTTGGTGATCGGGCGGACCATCGGAATGATGTCGATCTCCTGGACGCCCAATTGGCGCAGTTGGGCGCCCGCGATCATCGTGCCGGTGGTCACTTGGCCCGACACCACCAGCATGGGAATGGAATCGATCCAGGCGCCGGCCACCCCGGTGATGGCATTGGTGCCGCCGGGGCCGGTGGTGACGTGGCAAACGCCGATGCGGCCGGTCATCCGGGCGTGGGCCTCGGCGGCCATTGCGGCCGATTGCTCTTGATGGGTGACGACGAATTCCAGGTCGGGATGGCCGCCCATGGCGTCGTTGAGATGCATGGCGCCGCCGCCGGTGACGCCGAACACTTGGCCCACACCCAGCTTGGCGATGAAATCGGCGACGTATTCAGCGAGTTTCATTGGCCGGCCTCTTCGGCGAAGGACACGTTCAGGGCTTTGGGCGTGGTGAAAAAGTAATCGCCCGTATAGCCCGCCCATTCCATTACGCGGCGCCACTCGTCGACATGCAGGACGGTGGTGCCGAGAAGCGTCCAGTTCATGAAGATCTCTTTCTGCTCGTCGGTCTCGTAGGCGCCCAGGGTGACGTAGGAACGCCCCCCGCTCACCCGCTGAATCTCGCGCAAAGCTTGCGCGACGCCGCCCAGATTGAGCATGTAGACGGCCGAGAACGCCATGACGAAGTCGAAGGCCCCATCCGCGAAGGGCAATGCCTCGTAGGGAGCGAGGGTCATGCGGTCGCGCACCGAGGGCATCGCGGTCTCGATCGGGTAGGGGTGGTTTTCCACTCCCTTGACCGTGATTCCGGGCAGCGCCTCGGCCAAGTCGTGCATGAAGAAGCCCTTCTTGCATCCAAGGTCGAGCACCGACGAGGACGCGGTCAGGCCGTAGCGCTCGATGATCGGCGGCAGCAGCCGGGCCCAGCGGCCATCATAGCGGAACCCGCCATAGCCGTTCTCGCGCGCGCCGTCGTAGTACTCGCGGCCCAGCTCGAAGGCGATCAGCCGCTGCTTCAGCGTGCGGAAACCGCGTGGTATGCGGCGATCGACCGTCGGGTCGAAATAGCCGATGTCGTAATGTTCCATCATTCCATCCTCACGGGCCGACATGGGCGACCGCTTCGCCGGCATCGATCGGCACCAGCGCGCCACCCATCATCGAGGCGCCGGGGCCGGCCAGAAACAGCATCAGCGGAACGATCTCGGCCGCCTCGGCAATATAGCCACGCGGCAGGCGTTCGCGCACGAAATCGGCGACCACCTCCGGTTTGGTCGCCTCGATGCGTCGCCACGAATTCTCGGGGGCGTAGAAGGCGCCGGGGAGGATGCCGGTGACGACGACGCCGCGTGGCGCCATGGCGCGCCCCAGGGTGCGGACATAGCCCGAGAGCGCCGCCTTGATGGTGGTGTAGCCGACCGAGGCGATGGCGTCGGTCGATGCCACCGAGCCGACATGGATGATACGCCCGCCGCCGGCCTCGGCCATGCCGGGGACCAGCAGCCGGTTCAACTCGGCGCCCGCGCCCAGATTGAGGCGATGCAGTGTTTCGAACTGCTCCCAACTCGGCAGGGGGTCGCGGAAGCCATAGCCGCCGCCCAGGGCGTGCAGGATCACGTCGAAGCCGCCGAAGCGCTCTTGCCCGAACGCCGCCAGGGCGGCGACCCCCGCCTGGGTCAGCAGATCGACCGCGAAGATCGCGTGGCCGCCCGCCGGATCCAGGGTGGCGAGAAGATCGTTCAGCTTGTCGGCGCTGCGGCCGGCTCCCAGCACCCGCGCGCCGGCCGCCGCGAAAGCTTCGGCCGCCACCCGGCCCAACCCCTTCGAGGCGCCGGTGACCAGGACGCGCCTGCCGGCCAGGGCGTCGCCGCTCATCGGTCGCCCGTCATCGAGACGATGGCCCGCGTCACCTCGCCGCGTTCCAGCATGTCCATGGCGCGATTGATGTCTTCGAGGCCGAAGCGGTGGCTGATCAGGCCCTCAAGCGGCATCCGGCCGACTTGGTGGGCCTCGATGTAGCGCGGGATGTCCTCGGCCGGCGCGCTGTCGCCGCCGCCGCCCAGCAGTTTGCGGCCCAGCAAAAGCGGGAAGGGGTCGATGGTGATGGTCGCCTGATGCGGCAAGTTGCCGGCCAGCACGGTGCGGCCACCCGCGACCAGGGTGGCGGCGTAGGCGCTTTCCATGGCCTTGGGCGCTCCGGCCGCCTCGATCGCCACCGCGACGCCCTTGCCGCCGGTGATTTCGCGCACCGCGGCGGCGGCGTCGGTCCGCGAGGCGTCGACGACATGGGTGGCGCCCAGCCGCCGGGCCACGTCCAGCTTGGCCGCGACCACGTCCACGGCGATGATCGGCGCGCAGCCGGCATAGACCCCGGCGATCATCGCGCTCAGCCCCACTCCGCCCAGTCCGAACACGGCCAGGCTCTCGCCCGCCTTGGCGCCGGCCGTCTTCAGCACGGTGCCCGCCCCGGTGGGCACGGCGCAACCCAGCAGCGCCGCGACGTCGAGCGGGAAGTCGGGCGGCAGCGCGGTCAGCCGGTTCTCGGCCACCACCGAGGTCGTCATGAAGGTGTTGGCGGGGCCGGAATTGACCTTGCCCAGGCCGGCGGCCTGATAGATCGCGCCGGGGGCGGCCATGCCGGGGCCCCGGATCCACGAGACCACGACCCGGTCGCCGGCCGCCACGCGGGTCACGCCCGGACCGATCGCCAGCACGGTGCCGCCGCCCTCGTGGCCCAGGCAATGGGGCAGCCAGGGATCGGGGCCTCGCTTGCCGCGCACTTCGCCCAACTGGGTGTGGCAGATGCCGGAATGGGCGATCGACACCAGAACCTGCCCCTCCTTCAGGGGGGGAATCTCCAGTTCGTGGATTTCGAGCGGCGCCCCTTGTGCGACCAGGACGGCGGCGGTGGTGGTGGTGGGCAATGCGGTCACGATGGGCTCCTTACGGCCGGAACTCGTAATCCAGGGGCAGAGTGCGGATGATTTCCCAGTTGGTCTCGACCCAGTCGACCAGCGCGCGCACGCCCTCTTCGAACGAAATGCGCGGCGCCCAGTCCAGTTCGGTTCGCGCCAGGGTGGAATCCAGCACATAGGCCTTGTCCTGGCCCGGCCGCTCGGGGCCGATCTCGACCGAGCTGGCGAAGTCGGCGCCGGCCATGCGGCAGATCATCTCGACCACCTCGCGGATCGAGATACCGCCGTCGGGCGAAAGATGGTAGACTTGACCGGGCCGGCCGCGCAGCATCACGGCCAATTCGCCGCGCGAGACGTCGCGGATGTGGATGTAGGATTTGACCGCCACGCCGCCGCCGTCCAGACGCAGGATCCGTCCCAGCTTCCGATAGATCGCCGTGCGCGGCATGATGCGGTAAAGCTGCTGGTGGGCGCCGTACACATTGGTCGCCCGCACCCACGACACCGGAAAGTCCGCCGTCCGGTGCAGCACGCCGTTGAACATGTCGGCGCCGGCCTTCGAGGCGGCATAAGGCGAGCTGGGATTCATCGGCTGGTTTTCGGTCACCGCATGGTCGCAGGTGCCGTAGATCTCGGGCGTCGAGATGTGGACGTATTTGCGCAGCCACGACCGCCGCCGCAGGGCCTCGCTCAGTTCGATCATGGCCAGGGTGTTGGTGCGGAAATATTCGACCGGATGGTCGAAGCTGGATCGCACCTCGCCCTGGGCGGCGAAGTTCACCACGTAATGCGGCTCGAACGCGTCCAGGGCGGCGATCACCCGCTCCATCTCCGAGACCAGATGGGCTTGGCGGAACGTGTAGCGATCGGTGCCATGGCGCAGGTGGGGCAGGAACACCGGATGGGATTCCGGCGACCTGCTTAGGCCGAGAACCCGCATCGACGGATCCTCCAGCAGAAGATCGACGAAGTCCGAACCGGAAAACGATCCGCTGCCAATGACGGCCACTCTGGTTTCTTGCACCGTCTTCTCCCTATCCAAGACCTAGCGGCCGCCGGTGATCGGCAGAATCGCGCCGCTAATATAGCCGGCAAGCGGCGAGGCCAGAAAGGCGATCACGGCGCCGACCTCCTCGGCCGTGCCGATGCGCCCGGCCGGGGTCTGGGCGATGATCCGGTCCAGACGCTCGGTCGACGAAAGGCGGGTCTGGAAATCTGTGGCGATGGCGCTCGGCGCCACCCCGACCACCCGCAGCGCGCCGCCATCCGTCTCGCGCGCCAGACCCTTGGTGAAGGTGTCGAGCGCCGCCTTGGCGACGCCGTAATGCAGGGAATCGCCGGCCCCGGTGGTGACGGCGGCGATTGACGAGACGTTGACCACCACGCCGGCCTTTGACGCCTTCAGCAGATCAAGGAAGGCGTGGCAGGCGCGCACCGCGGACATCAGGTTCAGCGTCAGGCTGTCGGTCCACAGCGCGTCGTCGGACGCGGCGAAGCTCGACCGGCGGATGGCGTCGCCCGCATTGTTGACCAGCACGTCCAGCCGCCCGCCGGTGAAGGCGCGCACCGCATCGCGCAAGGGCGCGTAGGCGGCGGGGTCGCGGGCGTCCGAACGGATGCCGGTCACTCGATGGCCGGCCTGCGCCGCCCAGGCCTCCAGATCGGCGGCGGCCTGGGCGTCGGAATGCCAAGTGAAGGCCACTTGCGCCCCTTGCGCGGCGAAGACCTCGACGCAGGCCCGCCCGATTCCCTTGCTGCCTCCGGTGACCAGCGCGGCGCGTTCCGTCACGGCCGCCCCCGCGACGTGTCGAGCAGGGTGTTGGCCAGATCGACGGCGTGCAGATACAGGAACACCCCGTTGTTGCGCAGATGCCTTAGATTGCCATCGACCACCTGGAAGTCGGGCTCGTGATTGACCGCCGCGCCCCGCATCAGGCAAAGCAGCAGGTTCAGGTGCAGCCGCAGGGCCTGGGCGGGATCGGCCAGCCGCCGGTCGAGATCGACGGCGCGCGGCAACCGTCCGGGCGCGAACAGCCCGTGATAAAGCGCGCCATAGGCGGCGATGGCGGTGTGGATCCAGCCGAATTCGACCTCGAAACGCGGGTTGGGCATTTCGTCGCGCAGCAGGTGGTCGGTGACCAGGCGATAGCCGCCCTGTTCGGCCACGTCATGCGGGAACGAATAGAGCAGCCGCGCGATGCCGAACATCGGATCGCACGTTTCCAGGCTGGAATCAGGGTCGATGATGGCGAAGCCGGTCGGCTTCTCGTCGGTCAGGATCAGGTTCTGGGCATGGAAATTCCAATGGCCCAGGGCCGACACGGTGATCGCGTCGGCCGGCAGCATCGCCTCGGCCATCAGCAGAAGTCTGGCCAAGCATGCGGCCAAGCCATCGCGGCGACGGCCATTGATCACGATGGACGAGGCACGCGCCAGCGTGTCGATCACCGGCAGGTCTTTCAGCCGGTCCAGCGCGCGGGTCAAGGACGAGAACAGCCACTGGCGCGGATCGACCATCTCGATCGGCCGATGTTCGTCGACATGGTCGAGCAGCGCGCGAAGGATCGGCCCCAGCATGGCCTGGGCCCCGGTGGCGATCTCGCCGCCTTGCTGAAGGGCGTCGCCAAGGGTGGTGCCGCCGACGAACTCCTGAAGATAATAGGGGCGGCCTTCGGGCATGCATCCCCGCAAATGGCCCTGTCCGACGATCGCCGGCATCAATTGGGCCAGGGTCGGGAAGGTCTCGCGCAGCGCTTCGATGCGGGTCACCTCGCGGCGCAGCTTTTCGGCGTCGCCCTTGATGATCTTGCAGATCACCGGCAGGTCCGGCAGATCGATCCGAACCACGATCCACGACCCGTCCTTCAGCACCTTGTGGCTGGCGAACGACAATTGCCGCAGCGGAGGCGAGGCGACGGTCATCACGGCGCGAAGATCTTGGGCGGGACGGGGGAGAACAGGCCGCGCAACGCCTCGATGACGCTGCGGCAGTAGCCCCGCGTGTTGTGGACATAGGCCTGGACGATCATCTCGCTGAGCGGCGCGCCGCCGGGGCCGACCGCGCCGAAGGGATCGTCGTGGAATTGGAACAGGGGCGACTGCGGCAGCACCACGGCGGCCGCTTCGCAGAACTCGAAGCCACGGCTGCCCAGTGGCAGATCGGCGAGGTGCAGGATGGTCGGACTCCGCTCGGCCACCGCGCCATAACCGCGCAGCATGGCCAAGCGATCCAGTCGCCCGGCCTCGCGGCGGTACTCGAAGAAGAAGCGGCAGATCTGGAAGCCCGGCGGCATGGTCAGGGTGCGCAGCGAGACGGTGTTCAACCCGTGCGTTCCCGGCAGCAGGCGCCGCATCGAAAGGGCCACTTGCGAGAAGCTGGGGCGCAGGTTGTTGCGCGGGTCCTGTTCGCGCGCCGACAGGGACTTGGTGCCCAGGCGGCCGGTGGGCGTGTCGGGATGAACGATGTCGACCTCCGCGCCACGCATTTGGACCGCGTCGACGCCGGCCCGGTCCAGGGCGGCGAGCAGGCCGTGCCAGATCGCCTGCCAACCATTGGTCTGGCACGAGCCCAGGCAGAACAGTCGGCGGTCGCCGATCGGTTCCGGCGGACGGAGAAGCAGGGCCGCCGGAGCGCCGTCGAGCGACGGGTAAAGGGCCCACAGCCCCTCGGCCTCGGCGACGCCCACCACCACCTCGGCGACCGAGAGCAGCGATTCCATCACCGTCTTGTCGTTGATGTGCGTCTTCGACGTCGCCAGGACGCACGCGTCGAAACGCTGGCCGGTCGCCAACGATCCCAGCGAAAGCACGTCGCCCCAATGCACGGGGATTTCAATTCCGCGGATCACCAGGCGATCCGGCGCGCGCGCCACGGTAACCTGGCCAAGCATGCGGGGGTCCGCCAGGACGATCCGGGCGACCAGGGAATCGATGGACGAGAGTTCGGGGTATTTGGGATCGGCCTTGATCGGGCGCGTCAGAATGGCGCCGATCTGGAATCCGTCGCGGGCCGGGTCCACCATCGTCACGAGGAGCGAGCCGATCTCGGCACCGCACCCGACCAGCAGCACTTTCCTCATGACCATTCCTTCCCCGATGCTTTCCGTTCCCGTCGAATTTCGAGACGGGTTCACCCGTGGGCGAGGACCACAGGCCAACGAAAAGGTCCCGCCGCAGAAGGATGCAAGGGAACGACCACGCCACGGGATCGCGGTCCGGCCACCCGTTCCTGGTGAAAGTTCGTATTGCGACCTCTGCGCAACGGGGACAGAATGTGCTCCACTGAAACCGCCCGCGTCAAGACACTTCCTGCCGCCCTTCGCGGCGGAAAATTTCGCCGAGTGCTTTTCGCGAGGGCGCGATATTCAGACTTTGATAACCTTTCGCGGATCAACACTCCGCGGGGTGACCGCATGCGGGCGCGCCCCGACCCACCGACAATGCGAGAGAGTGCATGGATCGCTATCTCATCGACGGCCATAAACTGACTTACCACCCCGATCGCGTCGCGGCGCTGATGGCGGCGAAGGATGATTGGGAGAAGGCCAAGGGGGTCTATCCCATCTATATGGAGGTGGCTCCGGTCGGCGCCTGCAATCATCGCTGCGTGTTCTGCGCCGTCGATTACATCGGCTACAAGACCCGATCCCTGGACATGGCGCTGATGCGCGAGCGCCTGCCCGAGATGGGCCGCCTGGGCGTTCGAAGCATCATGTATGCCGGCGAGGGGGAACCCTTGCTCCACAAGTCCATCAACGAGCTGATCGCCACCACCAAGCGGGCCGGCATCGACGTCTCGCTGACCACCAACGCGTCGGTTCTACCCAGGGGGTTCCTTGACGAGGCGCTGCCGCATGTCTCGTGGATCAAGGCCTCGGTCAACGCCGGGACCGCCGAGACCTATTCCGCCATCCATCGCACCAAGGCCGCCCATTTTGACGCCGTGATCGCCAACCTGACCCAGATCGTCGCCAAGCGCGACGCGGCGGGGATCGACTGCGCCATCGGGGCGCAAATCCTGCTGTTGCCCGAGAACGCGGCGGAACTGCGCGGGCTGGCGCAAATCTGCCGCGACATCGGGCTCGACTATCTGGTGATCAAACCCTATTCGCAGCACAATTTCAGCCTCACCAAGGTCTACGAGGATCTGAGCTATTCGTCGCCCGAGGAGATCCAGGCGCGGCTGAGCGATCTCAACACCGAAAGATTTCAGGTGATCTGCCGCACCAAGACGATGAAAAAATATGGCGAGCAAGAGCGGCACTACGGCCGTTGCTACTCGGTGCCGTTCCTGTGGGGTTACATCATGGCCGATGGCACCGTCTCGGGCTGCAGCGCCTATCTGCTGGACGAGCGGTTCGAATACGGCAACATCAACGAGGCCACCTTCCAGGGAATTTGGGAAGGCGAGAAGCGGAGGCAAGGCTTCGAGACCTTGAAGACCCTGGACATCGCCGGCTGCCGCCGCAACTGCCGCATGGACGAGGCCAACCGCTATCTTCACGCGCTGATCGACGAGCCGCCCCCGCACGTGAACTTCATCTGAGCCCGGAGACAGGCACATGGAGTTGAGAAACTTCGATTTCTCGAGGAAGGTCTTTTACCATCCCGAGCGCGTGGCCGCCCACAAGGCCGGCGAGCGGCCGTTTCCGGTGACGGTCGAAATCGACCTGACCAACCGCTGCAATCACCGCTGCGCCTTCTGCTATTACGCCGAGACGGTCGCCACCGACCGCTCGACGCTCGACACCGGGGTGATCAAGGCCCGTCTGGCCGAGATGCGCGCCTTGGGCACCCGCGGCGTCAGCCTGACCGGCGGCGGCGAGCCGATGCTGCACAAGGATTTCGTCGAGATCATGGAGCACGCCCGCGCGGTCGGTCTCGATGTCGGGCTGATCACCAACGGCTCGGCGATCGGCGAGCGCAACGCCGAGGCGCTGGTCCGCACGCTGAGCTGGCTGCGCGTGTCGGCGGCCGGCGGCAACGCCGAGAGCTATCGCAAGGTCCAGGGCGTCGACCATTTCGATCGCGTGCTGGCCGGCCTGGGGCAGGCTTGCGAGGCGCGGGCGCGGCTGAACTCGTCGACCAACATCGGCGTGCGCATGCTGGGCACTCCCGACAACATCGCGACGGTGCCGCTGCTGGCCGCCCGGCTGGCGGCGCTCGGCGTGGATTACCTTCAGGTGGCCCCCGACCAGTTCACCGCCGACGAGGGCGCCTTCTGGAACGCCCCCGAGACCCGCGCCGTCTTCGAGCGCGCCGGCGCCGCCATGGCCGGCGCACGGACCCGGCTGCTGACGGCCGGATACGTCTGGCATCAGGACAAGCTGGATTATCCGCGCGCCTGCCACGCGCATTTCTTCCAGTTCGCCGTGCTGGCGGACGGCCATGTCGCTTACTGCAAGAACGCGCGCGGCGCCGAGGCCTTCTACATCGGCGACATCAACCAAAACACCATGACCGAGATCTGGAACTCGGAAACCAACCGCGGCATCGAGGCGTGGTGCCGGCCCAACAATTGCGGCCTGTTCTGCAAGCACATCCAGATGAACGTGGCGCTCGAGGAGGCGCTTTACCCCGACCCGGACATGTCGCCCAACTTCGTCGGCTGACCGGCGACGTGGCGGCGGATGCACTCCTCGCTGCTGGGCATGGGGAAGCGGGCCGAAACCTTGTCGACCGCGATGTGATAGGTCTGCGTATGGGACCGCGCGTCGTCGGTGTAGTCGGTTGACGCGCCGGTGATCCGCTCCAGATCGCCGATCCGCACGCTGTCGCGCGACGCCACGTTGAAGGTGTCGTCGCGGACGCCCGCATCGATCAGGGCCAGCATCGTCTCGGCGATGATGTCGGTGTGCATGAAATTGAGCACCGAGTCGGGCGAAATCATCACCTTCTTGCCCGGCGTCACCCAGTCGTAGACCGGGTTCTTGGCCAGGCCCGGCCCGACCAGCCCGGCTAGGCGGAACACCAGATGCGAGCGGGCGTAGCGGCGCACGATGTCTTCGGCCATCAGCTTGTTGAAGCCGTAGGGCATCAGCCGGGCGCGGTCGATCGCCGCCGTCTCGTCGGTGCCCCGCCGGGTGGTGGGATCGGAATAGACGTCGATCGACGAGACATGGGCCACCAGCCCCGCCTCGATGCCCATCACGTAGCGGGCCGCGCTGGCCACCGAGGCCTCGAAGTCGAACCAGGGATTGGCGTTGGCCTTGCCCTTCATGGCGTTGCCGTTGCAGTAGAACAGCACGTCGCAACTTGTGCCCATCACCGATTGGGCGTCCTCGCGTCCGATGACGCGGAACGCCCGCCCCAGGGCGGTCAGGCGGCGGACCACCGCCGAGCCGACCAAGCCCCGGCCGCCGATGACGTAGATCACGACTTGGCGTTCCAGGCGGCCTTGTGGGCCGTCTCGTCGAAATCGGGCCAGCTTTCGTCCTTGGGCGAGATGCTGGCCGGCGCGGCGGGCCAGTCCAGGGCGAAGCGGGGATCGTTCCAGCGGATGCCGCCCTCGGCCCCCGGCGTGTAGGCGTCGCTGACCAGATACAGCACCTCGGCGTCCTCGGTCAGGCTGAGGAAACCGTGCGCGAAGCCGCGCGGCACGTACATCATCCGGCCCGTGGCGGCGGTCAGCTCGGCGCCGAAGCCCCGGCCGAAGGTGGGCGAGGCGGGGCGCAGGTCGATGATGGCGTCCCAGATCGCGCCCCGCGTGCAGCGCACCACCTTGACCTCCTCGTGGGGGGGCCGCTGGAAATGCATGCCGCGCAAGGTGTGCCTGGTCGTGCTCAGCGAGGTGTTGCCCTGGACGAACCGGGTCTCCAGCCCTTGCGCCGCGAATTCGTTGGCGCAGAACACGCGGGCGAAAAAGCCGCGGTCATCGCCGCGCTTCTCGATGTCGATCAGCCGGGCGCCTTCGAGCGGTGTTTCCAAAAAGATCATAGTCGTCCTCGGATCAGGAGTAAGAGGCGATAACCCGCTGGACAACGGTGTCCAGCTTGCTCATGTCGACCTGCATGTCGGCGATTGGCGGTGGCGTGCTGGCGCACAGCAGGCGACCGTATTTCATGCCGCTGGCCTTGGCCAGGATCCAATAGCCGGGATGGCGCGAGGTGTCGGGGATCAGCTCGATCAAGGTGGCGCCGGGGCGGCACAGCATCACGTTGGCGCAGCCCGCGCCATGCGCCATGGCCAGCACCGAGGCCCGCGAGAACAGGCGCACCTGCTCGCCGAAGCTCATCGTCTCGGGCTGGATCACCTTGAAGCCGTTGCGCCGCATATAGGCCGAGACGTCGTCCTCGTTGACCAGGCGCCGCGCGCGGCTGCCGGCGCGGGTGATGTACAGGCGCTCGGTCCGCTCCTCCTCGGCAGGCACACCGTAGGCGGCGCGCAGCTTGTCGCGCAGCCAGTCGATCTGCTGGCGCGAATGGCCGCCGGGGGAAAAGAAGCTGGGGTAATACATCTGGTCGCCGCCGACCACCGCGCCGGTGAAGCGGATCACGTTCTTGTCGAAACCCAACGCGGCCAGGATCTCGTTCTGGAAGGCCGGGCCTTGGGCGGGGATCAGGATCGGCGTGCCGCGCAACTCGGGCACGAAGTCGAAGCAGGCCAGCCGCGGCAGGCAGTCGGCCAACCAGTGGAAGTAATTCTCGGCCCAGCGGCTGGAGATGACGACGAAGGGCTGATCGATGATCTGATCCGGCTCCTGCTCGGGATAGACCTTGACCGTGACGTTGTGGGGCTGGCCGTTCATCGACAGCGTGATGTCAACCGGGAAGAAGCCGCGCGGCCCGCCGACCAGCCGATGAAGGGCCGGCGTGTTGTGATAGGACTCGCCCGCCGCCAGATTGGGCGTGACCATCAGCGTGTGGCAGCCGTTGCGCAGCCGGGCGCCCTTCAGCTTGGCCAGCACGAAGGGGTCGATGGTCATGCGGAAGTCGAACAGGTTGAACGAAAAGTCGCTGCAGTCCTTGCCGATCGAGGTCGCCTCTTCGCGCACCGCCCAGAATTCGGGCTCGTCGACCATCAGGGTCTGGCCCTCGACCATGGCCAGATAGGCGTTCTCGTCGGCGCCGATCAGGTCGGCGGCCGTCTTCTTCTTCTGGCAGACCTCGCGCAGTCCGACGATCTCGAGTGTGTTCATCCGCATGGTCGGTCTCCGGTCAAGCGAGCATCGCCTCGGCGACATCCACGGCGGCGGCGACGGCCTGCGGCGGATAGGTTTCGGCGATGTCGATGCTGGCCTCGGCGGGCAGCCCGGCGGCGCGCTCGCCATAGACCACGATGGTGCGGTCCATGCGCGGGACCACGTAGGACATGCCGCCGATCACCCAGTTCAGCGGCGTGTTCTCGCGCATGAACGAGGGGGCGAAATTGACGTTGACGGCGTGGTCGCCGGTGAACAGCAGATAATTGACCGAGGCCGAGCCCGGCGGCGTCGCCACGATCTCGGCGCCGCCCAGCAGGTCGATCTTTTCGGTCAGCGACAGCTTCTCGGGATAGACGATCTCGAAGCTGCGGGCGCGGAACAGCGCCTGCACCTCGTCCTCGTTCTCGACCCGGTGCAGCGGCGCCATCGTGGCGCGCGACAGATAGACCCGCTTGCGCTTCTCGCGCGCCGGTCGCGCCAGACGGCGGCGGATGTAATCGGCGCGGGCTGGCAGCGGATGGCCGTGGATGACCCACAGCGAGTCGAAAGTGTACAGTCCGCACATCCCCTCGACGTCGAGTTCCAGGAATTGGCGGTCGATGCCCAGGTGGCGCAGGGTTTCGCGCTGCCACGCGGTCATCTTGTTGACGACCAGGGTCTTGCCGTCCAGCTCGGCGTGGTTTTCCAGGAAATGGGCGTTCGACAGCCAGTCGATCAGCCAATGGCCCCAGTTGGATTTTCCGCCGAAGAAGACGTATTCGCCCGTGAAATGCTCCATCTCGGGCTCGGGCGCCATCACCGTCATTTGCTCGGGACGTTCGGTCGGGCGCAGGAGCGGATAGAACGGCAGCCAGAACGGATCTTCGCACAGCAGGCCGCCGTCTCGGGCGAAGGTCAGGAACAGCTCTTCCACGCCCCCGTTCGGCAGACGCCATTTCCACAAGAGAACCCGCGCGTTCTTGCCCTCGACCAGCCAGCTTCCCCCGTCATAGGTCTTGGCCAGCAGATCGTAGGCGGCGCGCCAGGACCCGACGCAGGCCCGCCCGATCGCCCCGGTGGGGTCCATCGGGCGGACCAGCGGATGGCGGATCAAAGTCCCGCCGCCGGCCGTCGCCCACTCCGAAACGGTCAGCAGGCGCGAAGGGAAGGTGAGCGTCTTGCCGGTCAGCCGCTCCATGCTCAGGCCAGGGGCTCCGGCATCGCATAGGTGTTGTACTGCGGATGCGCGAAGTCGTGATAATAGAAGATGTGCGGATGCCAGCTTTCCGCGATCGGGAACATCAGATGATTCTGGGGTTTGTTGATACGGGCAATCTTGCGTGTCTCGGACTCCTTGTTGAAGTCCTCGATGGCGGCGAGTTCGCCGATGAATTCGCAGTTTGGAAAGAAGAAGTGGCTGATGATGTCGTCGAAATAGCAGCAGACGCGCGGCAGGCAGGCATCCTTGCGGCGCAGGATGTCGAAGGCCGACATGGTGCTTGAATAATAGTCGAGGTCGAATGAGCAGAACCCGACCGGCGCGCCCTTGGGCGGCGTGAAGCTCTTGATGGTCTCGGATACCTCGCCCAGGATCAGCTCGGCGTTGACCAGCCGCTGGCGCAGGAAGTCGTGGTCCATCTTGTACTCGCCCGCCTGCCAGACGAACGAGGCGTCGCGGTAATCGACCGGCGTCGGCAGGCCCTCGCCCAGATCGAAGCCGAACACCTTGATCTCGATTTCAAGCAGATCCTGGATGAACAGGGCCGACTGTTCGAGTGAGCGGAAGCCGTCGCCCGCCGCCACGCCGAACTCGATCACCGAGACCGCTTCGTAGCCCAGCATCTTGGCCAGACGCGCCGCCATGCTGACGCCATAGAAGTAATTGGGCCGCTGCGCGCCGAAGTGCGAGACGGAATGGGCCTCGTGAGGCACCAGCCGCAGAATCTCGCGATGCAGGTTCGACGCGCCCTCGACGTCGCCGCTGGCCATCATGTCGTTGGCGCGCTTGACGTCGCCCTGGGTCTGATAGGGCCAGAGATATTTCATGGGCCGCGGATTGGCCTTGCGGTTTTGCCGCGCGGTGTCGATTTGCGCCCGCCACGGGGCGCATTGCTCGGCGCCGGCCCCGTTCGCCGCCGCCTTGTCGAGCTGGTGGGCGGCTTCGTCGACACGCCCGACTCCCAGAAGGGCGACGGCGAGGCCCAGCAGGGCCTGGGGATGAAGCGGCTGCGTGTCGAGGATGCTCCGGGCCACTTTTTCGGCTTGCCAATATTTGGACTGCCGCAAAAGCTGCTCAGTCATGCCCAGCCGTTCCGCCGCTTCCTTCTGGTCGCTCATCTTACTCTCGTCTATGTCCGCGTAGGCGAAAAGGTTATACGCCGGCCATCGCGAGGTCAAGCGGCCGCCGCCGCCAGAACCTCGGGCATCATGCGCCCCAGGGCGTCCTCCCAAGGCACCGGCGCCATTCCGAAGCGGGCGGTGAACCGCGCGCAGTCCAGCCGTCCGTCGGCCGGGCGCCGCGCCGGGGTGGGATAGGCGCTGGTGGGGATCGGGACCAACTCGCCCGGCACCCGGCGGCCCGCCGCCGCGGCGTGGGCGAAGATCGCTTGGGCGAAGCGGAACCAGGTGGTGGCGCCGCCGCCCGAATGGTGGAAGGTGCCGAAACATCCCGCCTCGTCGAGCGACCGCGCCGTCGCGGTCAGCAGGGCGCGGGCCAGATCGGGGGCGGTGGTGGGGGCGCCCCACTGGTCGTCGACGATGGTCAGGCGGTCGCGCTCGGCGCCCAGGCGCAGCATGGTGCGCACGAAGTTGTGGCCCAGGGCGTCGTAGACCCACGAGGTCCGCACGATCAGATGGGCGTCCAGGCGCTCGCGCACGGCGCGCTCGCCGGCCTCCTTGCTGGCGCCGTAGACGCCCAGCGGATTGACCGGATCGTCCTCGACGTAAGGCGACCCCTTCTCGCCGTCGAACACGTAGTCGGTCGAGATGTGGACCAGCGGAATGGCGGCCCGCGCGCAGGCTTCGGCCAAGCAGGCGGGGCCGTCCCGGTTGATCGCGAAGGCCTCGTCCCGGCGGCTTTCGGCGGGGTCGACGGCGGTGAAGGCGGCGGCGTTGATCACGGCGGCGGCGCCGCTCGAAGCCACCGCGTCCAGCACGGCGGCGCGGTCGGCGATGTTCAGGCGGTCGCGGCCG
>JADGAL010000079.1 GCA_015232025.1 Alphaproteobacteria bacterium | reverse complement strand
CCACGCCACCAACGCCGCCGCCGTGATCGGCCGCCGCTCGGTCAGCCGGGGCGCCTTCCTCGATCGTCGGGTGTTCTTGATCTCCTACGATCCCACCCAGGACCGCGAGGGGCTGATCGCCGAGGCCATCCTGCTGGCCGCCGGCCCGGTCGGCGCCGGCATCAGCCTGGAATATTACTTCTCGACGGTGAACAACGAGCGCTTTGGCTGCGGCAGCAAGGTCACCCACAATGTCGCGGGCTTTTTGGGCGTGATGGAGGGCGCGGCCTCGGACCTCCGCACCGGCCTGCCGCGGCAGATGATCGAAATCCACGAGGCGATGCGCCTCTTGGTGGTCGTCGAGCAGACCACCGAGGTGCTGACCCGCATCTATCTGCGTCAGCCGGCCTTGCGGGAATTGGTCGGCGGCGCCTGGATTCATCTGGCCGCCAAGGACCCCGACACCGGCGCGCTGGCCCTGTTCCGTCCCGGCGTCGGCTGGCAACCCTGGCGCGAGGAGGTTGCGCCGTTGCCGGTGGTGGCGCGCTCGGCCGACTGGTACGCCGGCCATCGCGGTCCGCTGCCGCCGGCTTTGGTGCGGGTGTCGCCATGACCATCCACCAATTGATCGGCCTGGTTCCCCTGTTCCCGTGGCTGGCCGCCGCGTGGATCGGCATCGGGCGTGTCGCGGGGCGCAATGTCGGCGAGGCGGGCGAGCGCCAGACGGCGGTGGTCGCCCAGGGGGCGGCCTTGTCGTCGCTGCTCCTCATGCTGATCCTCGACGGGCTGGCCTTGGCCTGGGGCGCGCCGGGGCAGGTGGCGCTGTTCCCCTGGCTGGAAAGCGGCGCCTACCGGGTGATGGTCAGTTTCACCCTCGACCCGCTGGGGCTGTCGATGGGCACGCTGGTCGCCTTCGTGGCGCTGCTGGTGACCCGTTTCTCGGTCAATTACATGCATCGCGAGGCTGGATTTCAGCGGTTCTTCGCGGTGCTGTCGCTGTTCTCGGGCGCCATGCTGCTGATCGTCACGGCGGGCAACGCGGTGCTGGCCTTCGTCGGCTGGGAACTGGCGGGTCTCGGCTCGTTCCTGTTGATCGGCTACAATTGGGACCGGCCGACCGCGACCGGCAACGCCAACCGCGCCTTCGTCACCAACCGCTTCGGCGACGCCGGGTTCGTCACCGGCATCGCGCTGTCCTTCCTGTGGCTGGGCGGCATCGAATGGCCCGACATCTTAGGCGGCGCGCATCGGTTGGAGACCCTGGGCGCCGGCTTGGTGGCGGGTGGCTTCCTGTTGGCGGCGCTGGCCAAATCGGCGCAGCTTCCGTTCGCCGCGTGGCTGTCCCGCGCGCTCGAGGGGCCGACCCCGTCAAGCGCGGTGTTCTACGGCTCGCTGATGGTGCATGCCGGCGTCTATCTGCTGATCCGCCTTGAACCGCTGCTGGCGCAGGCTCCCGCCTTGATGGTCATGCTGGCGGTGATCGGGCTGGCCACCGCGCTTTACGGCGTTCTGGTCGGGCTGGTGCAAACCGACGTCAAAAGCGCGCTGATCTTCTCGGTGCAGGCGCAGGTCGGGTTGATGGTCCTGGAATGCGGGTTGGGCTGGTTCGAACTGGCCGCTTGGCACATGGCGGCGCACGCCGCTTGGCGCGTCTGGCAATTCCTCAACGCGCCGTCCTACATGCACATGGCCGAGGGGCCGGCGCGGCCGGTCCCGGCTTGGCTGGCGGGGCGGCGGTTCCTCTATACGGCGGCGCTGCAACGCTTCTGGTTGGACGCGGCGTCCGACGCCCTGCTGACCCGGCCGACCGAAAAGCTGGGCGCCGACGTGCGGCGCTTCGACGAGCGGGTCGTCGACCGCGCGGTCGGCCTGCCCGATTCGGTGGGCGCCGTGCGGTCCCTGGCCGAGTGGGAGGAGCGCCGGAGCGGCGCCCGCCCCGAACGCGATCATGGCGTGTCGCGCGGGCGCGGCATGCCCGGCCGCGCCCTGCAATGGACGGCGACCGCCCTGCAATGGTTCGAGGAGCGCCTGGTCCTGCAAAGCGGCGGCGAGGGCCTGCTGCGCGTCTTGCGCCATATCGGCGGCCACGTCGTCACCCTCGACCGACTGGCCTCGCAGCCGCGCTATCTGGTGCTGCTGATCGTCCTTACTTTCGTGGTGATCCTGTAGCGATGTCCGTAGCCGAGCTTCCCTGGGCCAGCCAATCGCCCGTTCCCCTTCTGGCGCTATTGCAGCTTCTGCCGGCCGTGGCGGCGCTGCTGCTGGTCTTCTTGCGACGGGAGCGGGTGGTCCAGGGAGTGGCCCTGGGCGCGGCGCTGGCCGAATTGCTGCTGTCCTGGCACCTTTACCGGGTGTTCGACGCGGGCCGCCCCGGCCTGCAACTGGTCGAGCGGGTGGTCCTGTTCGGGCCGGTCGGCTATCACGCCGGAGCGGATGGCCTGACCGTGCTGTTCCTGCTGCTGACGGCGTTCATCTCGGTGATGGTGGTCTTGTACGGGCTGATCCGCCGCTTCGAGCCCGAATGGCGCTACTTCGCCGTGGTGCTGGCCAGCCAGGCGGCGGTGACCAGCCAGTTCTGCTCGGTCGACATGTTGTGGTTCATGCTGCTGTCGGCCGCGCAAGTCTGGCTGGCGGGGGAATTGCTGCGCAACTGGTCGACCTCGCCCGAGGGCGAGTCGGTGGTCTCCCGTTTTTACCAGTTCATGGGCGTCGGGCTGCTGCTGCTGCTGGGCGGGCTGTCGATGATGGGTTGGCAGCACGCCGACGCCACCGGCGGCCAATGGACCTTCGACGCGGTCGATCTGGCCACCAACCCGGTGCCCGAGGTCTTCCAGTCGGCGATCTTCTACCTGCTGTTCTACGGACTGGCGATCCGCATCCCGCTATTCCCCTTGCATGGCTGGCTGCCGGTCACCGCCGAGCACGGCACCCTGGCCACCGCGCTGGTCTTCCTGCTGGGTCTCAAGACGGGGGTTTATGGGCTGCTGCGCTTCGTCTTTCCGCTGCTGCCCGAGGCGGTGTGGCAATGGCATGGCTACGCCGTGGCCTTCGCGGCGGCCGGCATCTTCTATGCCGCGCTGCTCGCGCTTATGCAGAAGAATTTGCGGCGGCTGCTCGCCTACGCGGTGGTCAGCCATACCAGCGTGCTGGTGATCGGCCTGTTCAGCCTGACCGGCCAGGCGTTCCAGGGCAGCGCCATCCTGGCGGTGAATTTCGGCTTGGCGGCGGCCGGCCTGTTGCTGATGACCGGGCTGGTCTTCCAACGCACCGGCACGGTGATGCTGGCCAAGCTGGGCGGGCTGTGGGATCGCCTGCCGCTGATCGCCATCGCCTTCCTGGTGGCCGGCCTGGCGATCGTCGGCATGCCCGGAACGCCGGGCTTCGACGCCGCGCACCTGATGCTGGAATCGGCGATCCAACGCTTCGGCGCGCTGGTCACCATCGCCGCCGCCTTGGGCAACGTGGCGGCGGCCGGGTTCCTGCTGTGGGCCTTCGAGCGCGCCTTCCTGCGGGCCTCGCCCTCCGAGGCGGGGCGACAAAAGGTCGTGCCGCGCGCCACCCGGATCGAGGCGGTGCTGGCCTCCAGCCTGATCATCGTCCAACTCAGCGCCGGGTTCTTCTCGGAACCCTGGCTCAAGCTGGTCGAGACCAGCACGCGGTCGCTGGGCGCCCGTTACGAGCACCTGATCGGGGAGCGCGGCGAATGACCGAAGGCTTTCCCTTGCTTGGCCTGCTGGTCGGCTGGCCGCTGGCGGCGGCGGCGCTGCTCGGCCTGGTTCCCGATCAAAGATGGGCGCGGGTGGTCGCGCTGGCCGCCGCGCTGATCGAGGTGGCGCTGGCGCTGGTGGTGGTCGCCCTGTTCGACCGCGGCCAGGGCGGATTCCAGATGGTCGAGCGGGCGGCCTGGATTCCCGCGCTCAATGTCCACTGGAAGCTGGGCGTCGACGGCCTCTCGGTGCTGTTCCTTCCGCTCACCGCGCTGCTGTTCCTGGGCGTGGTGGTGGCTGGGTGGAACAGTGTCCGGGTGATGTGCCGGCTGCATTTCGCGCTGCTCTTGATGCTCGAGGGCGTGACGCTGGGCATCTTCTGCGCCCTCGACACGGTGCTGTTCTTCCTGTTCTGGGAACTGACGCTGATTCCGATCTATTTCCTGGTCGGGCTGTGGGGCATCGGCCCCAACCGGCGCCACGCCGCGTCGAAATACACGCTGCTGATGCTGGGCGGCGGGCTGCCGCTGCTGTTCGGCTTCGTGTTGATCGCCTTCGATCAGGCGGCGACGTCGCCGCCGGGCGGCTTGGTGTTCGATCTGGAGACGCTGCTCGCCCATCCCCTGCCGGCGGCGCTGCAATATCCGGTGTTCGCGCTGCTGCTGCTGGGCTTCGCGGTCAAGACGCCGGTCTTTCCGCTGCATACCTGGTTGCCGACCCTGGCGATGGAGGGACCCGCCTCGGTGGCGGCGGTGATGACCGGCGTCAAGCTGGGCGCCTATGGCATCATCCGCTTCGTGGTGCCGCTGGCGCCCGAGGCGGCGCAGGACTTCCATTGGCTGCTGGCCGGGCTGGGCGCGGTGGGCATCATCTATGGCGGGTTGGGCGCCCTGGTGCAGACCAACCTACGGCGCATGCTGGCCTATTCCAGCGTCAGCCATGTCGGGCTGGTGGTGCTGGGCATCGCCTCGTTCGACATGCAGGGGCTGCAAGGCGCGGTCTTCCAACTGCTGAACTTCACCGTGGTGGCGGGTGGCATCTTCCTGATGGCGGGGTTCCTGCAACACCGCTTCGGTTCGACCGATCTGGCCAGCCTGGGTGGCTTGGCGCGCGCCATGCCGCTGGCCGCCAGCTTCTTCCTGCTGCTCGGACTGGCGGGGATGGGCGTGCCGGCCACCTCGGGCTTCGCCGCCGAGCACCTGATCCTGCTCAGCGCCCTCAAGGCCCACACCGGCGCCGGCTTCGCCGCGCTGGGCGGCGTGATCATCGGCGCCGGCTATTTCCTGGGCTTCTATCGCCGCGCCTTCCTCGGCCCGGTGCGCAACGAGGCGGTCGCCGCCGCCATCGACCTGCGCCCCCGCGAGATGGCGATCGTCGCCGTGCTGGCCGCGCTCGTCCTCGCCTTCGGTCTGTGGCCGGCCCTGATCCTTGACACCACCCGCGCCGCGGCCGAAGTTTGGTTGGGGCGGCTGGGGGGACCATGATGATCGAGGACGGCACCGAGAAGCTATCCGCCATGAAGACCGCCACCTTCTTCGCCGAGCGCCGCGAGCGCGCCGACATGGCGGCGTTCCGGCGCATCCTGACGCGGGAGGGGGGCGAGGCGCCTCGGCCGGACGACGAGGACGCATGACCGCCAAGCGCGGCGGATGATTTCCAATCCCGCGACGTCGCCGCTTTCGGTGACCATGCGCAGGCGGTGCAGGGCGTAAAGCCCGACCGCGCAGGCGAACAGGAAGAAGAAGTCCCAATGGCCGAGATGCACGGCGTCGAGCGCGAAGCCGCCGCCGGGGCTCGACCAGCGCAGGGTCAGCGCCATCTCGCGGGTCTCGAAGACATGGGCCAGCGCGCCGCCCAGCAGCGCGGCCAGCGCCGCCGCCATCGACGAGACGACGCCGCCCATCGCCAGGAACGGCGTGGCGCGGCCCTCGGGCGACAGCTTGAGCCCGATATTGCCGGCGGCCAGGGTCGCTCCGGCCAGCGCCACGCCCATCGCCGCGTGCAGGACGAACAGCAGCGGCACGCTCAGGGCGTGGCGATCGGGAAAGGTGACGAAGGTCCAGCCGAACAGGCAGACGAGAAACAGCGGCGCGCACAGCCCCAGCACCGCTTTGTTGCTGAAGCGGTCGGACAGCCGGCCCCAAAATCTGAGCACGCACAGGTGGGCGACCTGCGAGACGATGCCCAGCAGCACCACCTCGGCCATGTCGAGGCCCAGGCGCTTCAGCATCATCACCGTGAAGAACGGCACCGCGAGATTGACGGAAAAGCTCCACGCCGCCAGAAAGGCCATCAGGCGGCGGAAATTGGCGTCGCGGAACGGCTCGGCGTAGAGACCGCGCAGCGACCGCCGTTCGCGAGCCGGCGGCATGCGCGGCTCGGGCGTGACCGCCAGCAGCGCGACGGCGACGGTGCCGCAGGCGACCCCGGCCGCGAACAGCCAGACATAGGGCTGGGCGCCGTGCCCGGCGTCGATCACCCGGCCGGCGACATAGCTGACGGCGGCGCCGGCCAGGGTGGTCAGGAACAGGCGGTCGGCGAAAAAGCGCCCCAACCGCTCGGGCGGCAGCAGGTCGCGCATCCAACTGTTCCAACCGCACGCCGCCAGCGCCCCCAGCGAGGCGTGCGCCAGCACCGCGCCGCACAGTACCGGCAGGGCGAGGGAGGGCGGCAGAAGCGGTGTCGCCGCCGCGACCAGCAGGGCGACCCGGTTGGCGGCGGCCGCCACGACGGTGACCAGGCGACGCCTGCGCAGCCGCTCGACCAGCGGGATGGCCGGCAGTTGCAGCAACTGGCCCAGGAAGGGCGCCGCGCACAACAGCCCGATCGTCATGTTCGAGGCGCCCAGCGCCAGGGCCAGCCCGATCAGCAGCGGGCCGCTGGTCAGGGTCGCCATGATCTGGCTGGCCACCCCGTCCCCCATCACCAGACGCATCGCGCGGGTGGCGTCGTCCGTCTTCGGCATTCGGACCTCCCTCGTTCGACCAGGGGCGAGCTATCCCCAAGGAGGGAGCCCGGAGCAACGCCGCAAAGGGGGTAGCGTCTGTCCGAAACCCGACAGGGGCGGGGTGGCATGTCCGACTCCATACCGGCCGGATCGGCGGAAAACCGCGACTTTTCGTCTGGCAAGCGGCTTGCAATGAGGGAGCGGAGCGAAAACCGGGTTGGTATGGAGGACGACGGCCATGCTGGTTCTGACGGAAGGTGCGATCGAGGCGGTGCGCCAAGTGATCAAAGGCTCCGACGAGCCGGTCGCCGGCTTGCGGGTGATGGTCGAGGCGGGCGGATGCCAGGGCATGCGCTATCAGCTCGGGCTGGAGGCCGAGATGCAGCCCGACGACGCGGTGCTGGATTTCGGCGGGGTCAAGGTGTTCCTCGATCCGGTCAGCGCGCCGCTGCTCGACGGGGTGGCGATCGACTATGTCGACAACCTCGAAGGCGCCGGCTTCGTCTTCGACAATCCGGGCGCCAAGGCGCAATGCGGTTGCGGCAAATCCTTCGCCTGCTGAGGAGACTCCGCGATGAACGCCGCCAGCCCGATCTACCTCGACAACAACGCCACCACTCGCGTCGACCCGCGCGTGGTCGCCGAGATGCTGCCCCTGTTCACCGAGCACTGGGGCAATCCGTCCTCGCTGCATCGCTTCGGCGAGGCGGCGGGCGAGCGTCTGCGGGCGGCGCGCGGTCAGGTGCGGGCGTTGCTGGGCGCCGCGCAGGACAGCGAGATCGTCTTCACCTCGGGCGGCACCGAGTCCAACGCCACCGCCATCCTGTCGGCGCTTGAGGCGGCGCCCCGGCGGCGCGAGATCGTCATCAGCCGGGTCGAGCATCCTTCGGTGCTGTCGCTGGTCCATCATCTGGAAAGGACCGCCGGCTACCGCGTCCACACCATCGGCGTCGATCGGCTGGGCCGGCTCGATCTGGCCGCCTACGAGGCGGCGCTGTCGCCCAACGTGGCGGTGGCCTCGATCATGTGGGCCAACAACGAGACCGGCACCGTCTTTCCCGTCGAGATGCTGGCCGGCATGGCGCGCCGCCACGCCATTCCCTTCCACAGCGACGCGGTGCAGGCGGTCGGCAAGATCCCGCTGCGCCTCGCCGGCTCGGCGGTCGACATGCTGTCCTTGTCTGGCCACAAGCTGCATGGGCCGAAAGGGGTGGGCGCCCTGTATGTGCGCCGCGGCCTGGAGTTCCAGCCGCTGTTCCGCGGCGGCCATCAAGAGCGCGGCCGTCGCGCCGGCACCGAGAACACCGCCGGCATCGTCGGGCTGGGCAAGGCCGCCGAGTTGGCGCTGGCCAATCTCGGCGACGCCAACACGCGGGTGCGCGCCCTGCGCGACCGCCTCGAGCAAGGAATCCTGCGGCTGGTGCCCGACTGCTTCGTGGCCGGCGACCCCGAGGCGCGGCTGCCCAACACCTCGACGCTGGCCTTCGAATTCGTCGAGGGCGAGGCGATCTTGTTGATGCTGAACCGCCAGGGCATCGCGGCGTCGTCGGGCTCGGCCTGCACCTCGGGCTCGCCCGAGCCGTCGCATGTGATGACCGCGATGGGCGTGACCTTCACGGCGGCCTATGGCGCGGTGCGGTTCTCGCTGTCGCGCTACACCACCGAGGCCGAGGTCGACCGGGTGCTCGACGCGCTGCCCGGCGTGGTGGCGCGGCAGCGCGGCGCCTCCCCCTATTGGCGCGAGGGCGACACCGCCGCCCGCGCCATGGCCTGAGGAGCGACCGATGAGCGCCAATCCTCCCTTGGTGGTGATCGACGACACCACGCTACGCGACGGCGAACAGACCGCCGGCGTGGCGTTCAGCATCGACGAGAAGCTGGCCATCGCCCGCGCCCTCGACGCGGCCGGCGTGCCCGAGTTGGAGGTCGGCATTCCCGCCATGGGCGCCGAGGAACAAGAGGGCATCCGCGCCGTCATCGGCTTGGGACTGTCCGCCACGCCGATCGCCTGGTGCCGCATGCGCGAGGACGACCTTGCCGCCGCGACGGCGTGCGGCGTGCGGATGGTCAATCTGTCGATCCCCGTCTCGGACCAGCAGATCACCCGCAAGCTGGGCCGCGACCGCGCCTGGGTGCTGGCGCGCATCGAGCGGCTGGTCGGCACGGCCCGCGATCGTGGCTTGGCGGTGGCGGTGGGCGGCGAGGACTCCTCGCGCGCCGACCCCGACTTCCTGCTGCGCGTCGTCGAGGCGGCCGAGCGGGCCGGGGCGCGCCGCTTCCGCTTCGCCGACACCCTGGGCGTGATGGACCCCTTCCAGACCTTCGACGCCTTCCGCCGCTTGCGTGGCGCGGTGTCGATCGAGTTGGAGATCCACGCCCATGACGATCTCGGCCTCGCCACCGCCAATTCGCTGGCGGCGGTGCAGGGCGGGGCCAGCCATGTCAGCACCACCGTCAACGGCCTGGGCGAGCGCGCCGGCAACGCGCCGCTGGAAGAGGTCGTGATGGCCTTGCGCAATCTGTACGGCCGCGACAGCGGGATTTCGCCGCTGCGTCTGGCCTCGATCTCGGCCCTGGTCGCCGAGGCCTCGGGCCGCCCGGTGGCCGCCAACAAGAGCATCGTCGGCGAGGCCGTCTGCACCCATGAAAGCGGCATCCATGTTCACGGCCTGCTGCGCGACCGCAAGAACTACCAAAGCCTCGATCCCGCCGAGTTGGGCCGAAGGCATCGGCTGGTGCTGGGCAAGCATTCCGGCGTCTCGGCCGTGTCGCACGCCCTGGGCGCGATCGGCCTGCCGGTCGGCGAGGCCCAGGCCCGCGCCGTGCTGGCCCGCGTCAAGCGCCATGTCGACCTGACCAAGCGGGCGCCCGCCTAGGCCGATCTGCGGCGCTTCCACGGCGAAACCCTGGCCGCCGCCGAAGCCGCCCTCGACGCGGCCCGCGACCGCTTGGCGCCGTTCGGGGGGTTGGTGAGTTGAGGAAGGAAAGATTAACCACCAAGACACCAAGACACAAAGAAGGCACCAAGACAATTTCCTTGGTGAAACTTGGTGGTCTTGGTGTCTTGGTGGTTGACTCTAAAATGGAGTCTTTGCGATGAGCGATTTCCTGAACGATCTGGAACACCTGTCCTCGGCCGAGGAGTTTCTCGACTTCTTCGGAATCGAGTGGGAGCCGGCGGTGGTGCGGGTCAGTCGTCTGCACATCCTGAAGCGCTTCCACGACTATCTGGCCGACGCGGCGGGGGAGGGCGATTTGTTCGCCACCTATCGCGATTGCCTGGAACGCGCCTATGCCGATTTCGTCGCCTCGACGCCGGTGGAACAGCGCGTGTTCAAGGTGCTGCGCCAAGCCTGCGCCGGGTGTCACTCGGCGGGAGGCGCCGCGTGCCCCTGACCCGCGGCGAGGCATTGCCACGGTGCCCCGCCTTCCGGCATATTGCATATGCGAATATCCTCATTCGCGTGGAAATGCCAAAGGGGACGCGTTCATGATCGGATCCATCAGCCGTCGCCGCGCCATCGCGGTGATCGCCGCCGCCGCCGGCCTGCCGGTGTTCCTCGCCGCGCGCGGGGTCAACGCCAGTCTGGTGCGCTGGGAGGGAACGGCGCTGGGCGCCAACGCCTCGATCGCCCTTTACCACGAGGACGAGGCGGCGGCCCGCGAGATGATCGCCGAATGCGTGGCGGAAGTGGCGCGGCTGGAGGGCATCTTCAGCCTGTACCGGGCCGACTCGGCGCTGTCCGTGCTGAACCGCCAGGGTTCGCTGGACGCCCCGCCCGCCGAACTGCTCGCGCTGATGGGCGAGGCCCTGCGCTTCTCCGAACTGACCGGCGGCAGCTTCGATCCCACCGTGCAGCCCCTGTGGCGACTTTATTTCGGCCATTTCTCGAAGGCCGACGCCGATCCGGCCGGACCCGACGCGGCGGCGGTGGCGCAAGCCGCCGCGCTGGTCGACTGGCGCAAGGTGGCGGTCGATCCCGGCCGCATCGCGCTCAAGCCCGGCATGGCGGTCACCCTCAACGGCATCGCCCAGGGCTGGGTCACCGACCGCGTTTCCGACCTGCTGCGGGCGCGCGGCATGAACCGCGTGCTGGTCGACATGGGCGAGCAGCGGGCGCTGGGGCCGCGCGACGATGGCAAGCCTTGGCATGTCGGCGTGGTCGATCCCCCAAACGCGGCCCGCGTGGCGCTGGCCCTCCACGTGGGCGACAAGGCGGTGTCGACCTCGGGCGGCTACGGCACCCGGATCGACGCGGCCGGCCGCTTCACCCATCTGTTCGACCCGCGCAGCGGGCGAAGCGCCGATGGCCTCGCCTCGGTGACCGTGGTGGCCGAGACGGCGGCCACCGCCGACGCGCTGTCCACCGCGCTGGCCGTGTCGGGTCCCCTGGACCGTCCGGCCATCCTGGCGCGAGCCGGCGGCGGCGCGATCGCCCATCCGGTCGCCCATGGCGGCCAGATTTCCACCATCGGCGGCTGAGGGAGCGACGATGTCCATCGCTCCCGTCCTCGACGAAGCCGCCATCGCCGCGATCTGCGCCCGGCACGTCCCCGTTCCCGGCCATCGGCCGCTGCTGCGCGCCTTGAAAGGCGCGTTGGCGGTGCCGCAGCTTCGCCTCGCTTTGGTCGACGACTGGTTCGGCCAGGGCGGACTGATCGACGGCGAGGGAAGGCGCATCACCGACGACCTCGACGGCTGGGCGCTGGAGGAATCGGGCGGCGACCCGATCGAGCTGTTCTCGCGCCACAACCGCTCGCCTTATTACGTGACGCGGGTGGTGGGGCGCACGCTTTACGCCATCGTCCCGACCGGCCCGGCGCCGCTCGACTTCGTGCAGATCGAGATCGACATGGCCGCCGAGGCGGTCGAGCGCGCGCTGTTCGACGGCAGCGAACTGCCCGAAAGCTTGGACGAATTGATCGGGCCGCAGGCCGGCCCCGGCTGTTCCGGCTTCCCGCTGGGAAGGCCCGTCTACAGCTTGCGCCGGGTCAGCGATTTCGCCCGGCGGCTCGGCGAACTGACCGACGAGCACAAGGGCGACCCGCGTTTCCGCCGCTTCCTGAACGAGTGGTCGGAAAGCAGCGCCGGCCAAAGCATGCGCCTGTGCGACCACTGGGTGCTTTCGGTGGTTCCCTACACCTCGCCCGAGGGCGAGCACCTGCTCGAGGCGCGGCCGCTGCCGACCCGCAACGTCAAGCTGCCCGATCTGCAATGCGAACGCCACAAGCCCGACTACCATCCGTCGCGGCTGGTGCAAGAGGTCGATCGCGCCGCCGGCTACCCGATGGCCTGGTACTTCATCCAGGTGGCGCGCCACTACGCGACGTTCCGCTGCATGAACGCGGTGCTTGAGGATCTGCTGGGCAATTACGCCGAGATCCCGCTGGCCGCCGCCGATCTGCGGCTGGTCGAGGATTGGGTCGATGACCCCTACAACTTCTACTGAGTCGCTTGGCGAAATGGCGGAAAGCGCCGCCCGCGTCGTGGCGGTGACGGCCGAGGCGGTGTGGGTCGAGCCCGAGCGGCCGGCGGGCTGCGCGAGTTGCGGAAGCGCCTCGCGTTG
>JADGAL010000078.1:530-12351 GCA_015232025.1 Alphaproteobacteria bacterium | reverse complement strand
GCGGCCTGGGCCAGTTCCTCGGGCGTCGCGAATCGGCGCTCGGCGGGAAGCCAGATTCGGCCGACCAGCGGATGGTCGGCGTGCAGGGCGCTTTGCCAAGGCGGAGCGGGCGGCGGCGGATCGGGCTGTTCTATCTGGGCGAGTCGATGCTTTACAAGCGCCTGCCCGAGGCGGTGGCCGCCGCCAAGCGGGCGGGATTTCCCTATGTCTTCCTGACCACCAACGGCCGCATGGCGACGCCCGGCCGGCTGACCCCGCTGTTCGAGGCGGGTCTCGACAGCCTGAAATTCTCGTTCAATTTCGCCGACGCCGAGGACTGCCGCGCGCGGGCCGGCGTCGACGCCTTCGCGCATATCCGCGTCAACCTGATGGCGGCCCGCGCCCTGCGCGACGCGGTGGCCGAGCGAACCGGGCGGCGTTGCGGCCTTTACGCCTCGTCGATCGAGGTCGATTCCGACCACCGGGTCCGCATGGAGGCCGCCGTCGCCGAAATCCTGCCGCTGGTCGACGAGCATTACTGGCTGCCGCTTTACGGCCAAGCCGGGCTGACCGCCGGCGCGCTGGGCACGCGGCCGGTGGCCGGCAATATCGGCCGGGCCGCCCGGCGCCGCGATCCCCTGCCCTGCTGGACGCTGTTCACCGAGGCGCACGTCACTTGGGACGGCCGGCTGGCCGCCTGCTGTTTCGACCATGACGGCCGCTTCGACATGGGCGACCTGACCGTCACGCCCTTCGCCGAGGCTTGGGCGTCGGCTCCCTTCCAGACCCTGCGCCACGCCCATCTCGCCGGAGACGTGGCCGGCACCGCCTGCGCCTCCTGCGTCGCATGGCAGCCTTGCGCCGAAGGGCATGCGGCCCCAGTCTGACTTGGCCTTATATTAGGGTCACCTGATTCAATGGGAGCCTAAGCCTGATGTCGGACGCCACGCCCCTTCCCGCCGCCTCGCCGTATCCGGGCTGGCTCGCCCATGTGCCGGTGCCGCTGTTCGCGGTTGTGATGGGAGTGGCCGGGCTGGGACTGGCGTGGCGCAAGGCGCACGAGGTGCTGTCCGTTCCCGCCGCGATCGGCGAGGCGCTGTGCGCCCTGTCGGCCGTGCTGTTCGTGTCGATCGCCGGACTTTACGCCGCCAAGGCGTTGCGGTTCCCGGTCGAGACGCGGCGCGAGTTCGATCATCCGGTGCGCTCGAGCTTTTTCGCCGCCATCTCGATCTCGCTGATGCTGCTGGCGGCCGGCGCCTTTCCCCATTGGCCCGATCTGGCGCGCGGGGTTTGGCTGGCCGGCGCCACCCTGCATCTGGCGCTGACCCTGCGGGTGCTGTCGCGCTGGCTGCTGCACCGCCACGAGATCCAGCACGCCAGCCCGGCCTGGTTCATCCCGGTGGTCGGCAACATCGTGGCGCCGATCCTGGGCGTGCGGCTGGGCCTCGTCGAAGTGTCGTGGTTCTTCTTCTCGGTGGGCATGCTGTTCTGGCCGCCGCTGCTGGCCATCGTGCTGTATCGCCTGATCTTCCACGAGGACATGCCGCCCCGCATGGCCCCCACCCTGTTCGTCCTGCTGCCCCCTCCGGCCATCGGATTTCTGTCTTGGGTCGCCCTGAACGGCGGCGTGGTCGACGCCCCGGCCCGGATGCTGTTCCACGCGGCGCTGTTCTTGACGCTGCTGTTGCTGTCCTTGTGGCGCCACTTCCAGAAGACGCCCTTCGCGGTGTCGTGGTGGGCCTACACCTTCCCGCTCGACGCGGTGACGCTGGCCGCGCTGCAATACGCCACGATGACCGGCGCCCCGGCGATCGCCTGGATGGCCAGCGCCTTGCTGGTCGTCTCGACCCTGGTGGTCGGCGCGGTGCTGGTCCGCACCGTCGCGGCCATGCTGGCCGACGCGCTGTTCGTACCGGAGTGAGGACGGTGGCGCGCAAGCCGACTTGAATCGTATGCGCCTCGCGACGAATGGCGCACTTGAGCATGCGTGAAATGTTTCGAAAGTGTTAAATCGGCTTCGGGAAACGCCCAACTACCCGAATTCTTGTTGTTGCACTGCACAAAAACGCGGGTATGCTCTAGGGATCAGATGCGGTGCGGCCCATAAGCGGCGCCGGGCATGAAACCAGAGGTCGTCATGAGCGTTCGTAACCTGAAGTCCCTCTTCGCCCCCAAGTCGGTGGCGGTCATCGGCGCGTCGATGAAGCCGCACGCGGTCGGCACGGTGCTGATGCGCAACCTGCTGCAAGGCGGGTTCGAGGGACCGATCATGCCGGTCAACCCGAACTACACCGCGGTGTCGGGCGTGCTGGCCTACAAGGACATCCCCAGCCTGCCGGTGGCGCCCGATCTGGGCGTGGTGTGCGTGCCGCCCAAGGCCGTGGTGCAGACCATCCGCGAGTTGGGCGAGCGCGGCACCCGCGCCGCCATCGTGGTGACGGCCGGCCTGAACCACAAGAAGGACCCCGCCGAGGTCAGCATCCAGCAGGAGATGCTGGACGTCGCGCGCCAGTACGGCATGCGCATCCAAGGCCCGAACTGCCTGGGCCTTCTGGTGCCCGGCATCGGCCTGAACGCCAGCTTCGCGCACCAGCCCGCCCTGGCCGGCAAGATCGCCTTCGTGTCGCAGTCGGGCGCCGTTTGCACCGCCGTGCTGGACTGGGCGCGCCCCAAGGGCATCGGCTTCTCGCATTTCATTTCGCTGGGCGATTCCGCCGACGTCGATTTCGGCGACGTGCTGGACTATTTGGGCTCGGACCCCTCGACGCGCGCCATCCTGCTTTACATCGAAAGCATCCACGAGCGGCGCAATTTCATGTCGGCGGCCCGCGCCGCCGCGCGCAACAAGCCCGTTCTGGCGATCAAGGCCGGCCGGATGGCCGAAGGCGCCAAGGCGGCCGCCTCGCACACCGGCGCCCTGGCCGGCGCCGACGCGGTGTATGACGCGGCGATCAGCCGGGCCGGCATGCTGCGCGTCTATGATTTCGACGAATTGTTCACGGCGGTCGAGACCTTGGCCCGCTCGCGCCCGATGAAGGGCGAGCGCCTGGCCATCCTGACCAATGGCGGCGGCATCGGCGTGATGGCGGTCGACGATCTGATCGAGGGCGGCGGCAAGCTGGCCGAACTGTCGCCCGAGACGATCGCCAAGCTGGACGCCGTGCTGCCCGCCACCTGGTCGCGCGGCAATCCGATCGACATCATCGGCGACGCGCCCGGCGACCGCTACGTCAAGGCGCTGGAGATCGTCATGGCGGCCCCCGAGGTCGACGCCACCCTGGTGATGCACGCCCCCACCGCCATCTCGTCGGCGACCGAGGTGGCCGACAAGGTCATCGCCTGCGCCCAGAACCACAAGAAGGCCAACGTCCTGACCTGCTGGGTGGGCGAAGAGGCGGTCGGCCCGGCCCGGCGCCAGTTCGGCGCCGCCGGCCTGCCGACCTACGAGACGCCCGGCTCGGCGGTGCGCGCCTTCCTGCACCTGGTCCGCTATCGCCGCAACCAGGAACTCTTGATGGAGACGCCGCCCGAGGCGCCCAGCGAGTTCACCCCGGCCACCGCCACCGCGCGTCTGGTGGTCGAGAACGCGATGTCCACCGGCCACGAATTCATGAGCGAGCCCGAGGCCAAGGCCGTGCTGGCCGCCTATGGCGTGCCGACCATCGAGACCCACATCGCCCGCACCCCCGCCGACGCCAGCCGCATCGCCCGCGACATGGGCGGGCTGGTGGCGCTGAAGATCCTGTCGCCCGACATCACCCACAAATCCGACGTGGGCGGCGTGGTCCTCAATCTCGACGGGCCGTTCGAGGTCGAGAAGGCGGCCAATCACATGATCGACCGCATCAAGTCGCGCTACCCGGACGCCCACGTCCAGGGCTTCACGGTCCAAGAGATGGCCCGCCGCCCCGGCGCCCACGAATTGATCGTCGGCGTCAGCAACGACCCGATCTTCGGCCCGGTGATCCTGTTCGGCCAGGGTGGCACGGCGGTCGAGGTGATCGGCGACCGCGCCGTCGCGCTGCCGCCGCTCAACATGACGCTGGCCCGCGAGATGATCCAGCGGACCCGCATCTTCAAGCTGCTGCAAGGCTACCGCGACCGCCCGCCGGTCAATCTGGACGCCATCTGCCTGACCCTGATGCAGGTCTCGCAACTGGTGATCGACATTCCCGAGATCGTCGAACTCGACATCAACCCGCTGTTCGCCGATCCCCAGGGCGTGCTGGCGCTCGACGCCCGCATCAAGGTCCTCCCGCGCAGCCAAAGCGGCGGCACCGAGCGTCTGGCCATCCGGCCCTATCCGAAGTCGCTCGAGGAAACCGTCACCCTGCGCGACGGAAACCGCGTGCTGCTGCGCCCGATCCGGCCCGAGGACGAGCCCAACCATCACGTCTTCGTCTCGAAGCTGACGCCCGAGGACATCCGCTTCCGCTTCTTCGGCCTGGTTCACGAGTTGCCGCACACCGAGATGGCCCGCCTGACCCAGATCGACTACGACCGCGAGATGGCCTTCATCGCCACCTGCACCGGCCCCGACGGCAAGCCCGAGACCCTGGGCGTGGTGCGCACCGTCACCGATCCCGACAACGAACGCGCCGAATTCGCCATCGTGGTGCGCTCGGACATCAAGCATGTCGGCCTGGGCTACGCCCTGCTGGAGAAGATGATCCGCTACTGCAAGAACCGCGGCACGCGCAGCATGATCGGCCAGGTCTTGCAGGACAATGGCCGCATGCTGAAGCTGGTCGAGAAGATGGGCTTCAAGCGGGGCGCCTGGATCGAGGGCGACGCCGTCGAGATCAAGCTGGACCTGCATCGGTAAGGGGGCCAAGCGCGCGGCACGCGCGCGCCCGGCGAGGGGCGAACAAAACCCCCGAAGCGTGATCCGACTTGGTCGGATCACGTTCCAGGCGGTATAGTTCTCCCTCCACGGGGAGAGTCGCCATGAGCGCCAAGATCGTCGCCACCACGCCCTTTCCAGGGCAGAAGCCGGGAACCTCGGGTCTGCGCAAGAAGGTCAAGACCTTCCGCCAGCCGCATTATCTGGAAAACTTCGTGCAGTCGCTGTTCGACTGCCTCGAAGGCTTCAAGGGCACGAGCTTGGTGGTCGGCGGCGACGGCCGCTTCTTCAATCGCGAAGCCGTTCAGATCATCCTGAAAATGGCCGCCGCCAACGGCTTTGGCCGGGTGATGGTTGGGCAGGGCGGAATCCTGTCGACGCCGGCCGCCAGTTGCGTGATCCGCGCGCATGGCGCCTATGGCGGCATCGTGCTGTCGGCCAGCCACAATCCCGGCGGGCCGGACGAGGATTTCGGCATCAAGTACAATATCGGCAATGGCGGCCCGGCCCCCGAGAAGGTGACCGAGGCGGTTTACGCCCGTAGCCGGGACATCTCGGAATACCGCATCCTCGATACGCCCGACATCGACATCGACGAGGTGGGAACCGCCACTCTGGGCGGCATGATTGTGCAAGTGATCGACCCGGTCGAAGACTACGCGGCACTGATGGAGACGCTGTTCGACTTCCAGGCGATCCGCGCGATGTTCGCCGAGGGCTTCCGCATGCGCTTCGACGCGATGAGCGCCGTGACCGGCCCCTACGCGCACGCCATACTGGAAGGCCGCCTGGGCGCCGCCCCCGGCACGGTGATCAATGGCCAGCCGAAAGAGGATTTCGGCGGCCATCATCCCGACCCCAATCTGGTCCACGCCCACGAGCTGGTCGCCGAGATCTTCGGCCCCGACGCCCCCGATTTCGGCGCCGCCTCGGACGGCGACGGCGACCGCAACATGGTGCTGGGCCGGCGCTTCTACGTCACCCCGTCCGACAGTCTCGCCGTGCTGGCCGCCAACGCCACCCTGGCGCCCGGCTATGCGCGCGGCCTGAAGGGCATCGCCCGCTCGATGCCGACCAGCCGCGCCGCCGACCGCGTCGCCGCCAAGCTGGGCATCGGCGCCTTCGAGACTCCCACCGGCTGGAAGTTCTTTGGCAATTTGCTCGACGCCGGGCTCGCCACGCTATGCGGCGAGGAAAGCTTCGGCACCGGCTCGGACCATGTGCGCGAGAAGGACGGGTTGTGGGCGGTGCTGTTCTGGCTGAACGTGCTGGCCGCCCGCCAGCAGCCGGTCGAGGCGATCCTGCGCGAGCATTGGAGCGCCTATGGCCGCGACTATTATTCGCGCCACGATTGGGAGGCGATCGAGACCACCATCGCCGACGCGATGATCGCCGATCTGCGCGCCAGCCTGCCCACCCTGCCCGGCCAACGTTTCGGCGCCTTCGAGATCGCCGCCGCCGACGATTTCGCCTACACCGACCCGGTCGACGGCTCGGTGACCAGCCGCCAAGGCATCCGCATCCTGTTCGCCTGCGGCGCCCGCATCGTCATGCGCCTGTCCGGCACCGGCACCGAGGGCGCCACCCTGCGCGTCTATCTCGAACGCTTCGAGCCCGACCCGGCGCGGCACGACCTCGACACCCAGGAGACCCTGGCCCCCCTGATCGCCATCGCCGACCAGATCGCCGGCATCCGCCGGCGGACGGGGCGCGAGGTGGCGACGGTGATCACTTGAAGACGCTATCTTTATGATCGACTAATAGTGGTCAATTCAAGGAGAAAGTCTGTTCCACTCGACTGCCCTCCGGCTCCAATGCTCACCGATGCTTTGGAGAAAGTCGGAACGAACGAGCTTTCCTCTCGCGAGTATTTTCTCGTCATCTTCCTGACGAATGATGTAACCCTCGGAACGAGGCGATCCGCAGGCGCTCTCCATTGTGAGGAGATTCTTTAGTTCGACGAGCGTCGTCCGTCTACGCATTACCGTGGGCACTGTGACTAAACCGACACGTTGGGCAAGCTGGTCGCGTTTTTTTGTGGACCAAAAGTGATTGGCCGATCGGTCGTAAACGTCAAAAAGCATAAACCAGTCGTTAAGACTTGAATAAGAAATAGAATGCTTAGCGGCACACCATTCGCCAAACAAAATCATGTCAGGGTGACATATTTCACTGAGTAATCTTGAGTGTTGTGGCAGCCATCCTGCTAGCCTGCTGAACTGGCCAGAAAATGGCGGCACTAGATACTGACCGCGATTCTGAACTTTGATTTCACCACCCGATGAAAACGAAAGTCCGAGGTTAGCTCCATCCAATTTTTCCTCGACCGCAACCGGGCCAGCAAGCAGATCAGAAAGCTCTTGAACGGAAAGAACCTTGTCACCCCTGGGGCTGTCGGCGCCAAGCCATACTAGATGAGGCGTGTGCGGGAAACGGAAGAACTCTGTCATTTTCCAAGCTTGTTCTGACGAAACCGCTCTATGTCCACCGGGCAAACAAACTCGACTTGGACCCCATGCCGTTTCAGCGCGCCATCCCAACCCAACCATTTCGAATCTGTCGCTTGAAGGATTATTGGATTGCTAGCATGTAGCGCGGCAACGGCAACAAACTTGCGGTCCGGGGGATCAAAATTGGCAAGCTCCGGATCGTCCGGAAATGACTCATACCCTCTTGTTTGGTGTCTCACCAAAACAACAGCGGATATTATGTTCTCATTTGAGCGATTCTGCACAACCCATTTATAGAATTGATATCCAATCCCAGGCTGTTTTTTTGAACAAATCTTGTTGCCATATTCCTTTATGATCTCAAACCCATCATCAATGCAAACTCTATGTCCTTTTATTACGGAAAGTATCCTGTCAGAACACTGCCTCACTCCGTTTGGGGAAAGGTCCTGATGCTGTCCATTTGCGGCAAGTATAACGTTCGTATCGACTACCACGGCAGTCATTTGCCGCCCTCCGCTGCGCGATTCGCTGCAGCGTTAACTCGGGCAGCTAGATCAACCATGGGATCTCCAAAAAAGTTCTCCGGCCAATTTTCAATTTCTCCGAAATCGTTCATGCGAAGCTCCTCAATCGTGGCCTTCCCTTGATTGCGTGCAACAAAGTAGATCACAACTTCCTTACTGCTAATATCCCCCTCGGCGATACGCCGTTGCAGTCTTGTTAAAAAGTGCTCAGAGTGAGTCTCAATTATAAGCTGAGATCGACGAGGCTTTCCATCTTCATTGGCTTTGATTGCTGAAATAAATACGTCGGCTAGTCCAGACTGAATGTTTGGATGCAAATGTATTTCCGGCTGTTCCATCCAGACCGTCGAATTGGGCGGGCTATAAAATGCCTGAACCAAAGCGGGTAGCACCTGCGAGACACCGAAACCAACATCCGTGATCTTAACGAGCGGAGAATCTTCATAGACGCGGACGTGAACCTCGTACTCTTTTCGTCCCTCCGAAACAGCTTTGACCTCAAAACTGTGGATAAGATCTAAATCCTTGAGCCACGAGGCGATGAATTCAGCGAAGCCTTGCTTCTGCGCCTTTGGCCGTCGATTCAGAAAACGGCCCTCACTCTGGGCGGCCAAAATTGCAGCAATTGCGAACTCTCCGTTCATGCCAACACTTTCTGGGGTATCTCCGGACCACTGGTAGAGGCGTTTCGGGGGCTCTCGCAGAGGTCCAAGGTACGTAATACTATGGAACATTCTTTCAACTGCAAGAGCGAAGTCAGTTATAAATGCAGCGTTCTGAAATTTTGCTATCGTATTTTCAGAAACTTTATAAAATTTCTCGGGTGACTCGATCGGCCACCTGCGCCCGACATTTCGTGTCAACTTGAATGGCTCTGCTGACAGTGAAAACTTTCCGCTAGACTCTTTCTCTAACACAGCACTGAGAACCGGATCACCTTGATTAGTTAGTTGGTATCGTAGCTTTCTTGTCTCTGGCTGCTTAGTTTTTTGGTTTGCCCGCAAAAAAGACTCCACTACAAGGTGGTCTCCTAGATAGCTATGGCGTTCAGCCACTGAATTGTTTACTGAGATGTTCTTAGGAGGCATCCATCCAAGGGAGAACACTAGATCTCTCGATAGGTCATGATTATGAACACAATCTTCGAACGTACCTAAATCAACAAGTGTATTCGAATCACCAAGATTCAAGGCGCGTTTTCGATCTGTTGATTGAGCGGTTTGCTTCAATGCCAGAAGTAAATGCCCAAGGCTACTTTTTCCAGCGCTGTTAGCACCGAAAATCACCGTGAGTGGGGCTAGCCTTATAGCGCCCGTGTCGCGCCATGACTTAAAGTTCTCGATGCGAAGATTGGTCAGCATATCCGGCATCCATGGGGTTACGCATAATTAACGCAACTAAGGGGCATTTATCTATACAATTTTTACCATCTTCCGGCTCCCTTGCCAGTGCTGGCTGGCCCATTCGTGTGAAAACTACCCCCGGAACGGCGATAAAGAACTGACTCGCCTCATAGTCCCTATCAAGAGGGAACCCCAGCGCCCTGGCCGCCGCGATGATGGCTTCACGAGCAATCGGTCGGTTCGGTCCGCTCGCCGAAATCACACCATCGCCACATCCACCTTGCCCGGCGTCAGCCAGCCGCGTCGCAAAAGCGGTTCGACTTCGTCGGCCGGCACCGGGCGGCTGAACAGGTAGCCTTGGATGACGTCGCAGCCTTCCTGGATCAGGTAGTTCAACTGCCCCTCGGTCTCGACGCCCTCCGAGACGATCTTGAGGTTCAGCGAATGGCCGAGCGAGATGATGGCGCGGGCGATTTCGGCGTCGTTGTTGTCGGTGGTCAAATCGCGCACGAAGGATTTGTCGATCTTCAGCTTGTCGACCGGGAAACGCTTGAGATAACTCAGCGATGAATAGCCGGTGCCGAAATCGTCGATGGCGATCTTGATCCCGGTGGCGCTGAGTTCGCCCAGCAGGCGCACCGCCGCCGGGGCGTCCTCCATCACGATGCTTTCGGTCAGTTCCAATTCCAGCAGATGGGCCGGCAGGCCGGTGTCGGCCAGCACGCCGCGCGCGCGGGCCACGAAATCCTGGTGGCGAAGCTGGGCCGCCGAGACGTTGACCGCCACCGGCACCACCGGCAAGCCCATGCGCTGCCATTGGCGAAGCTGGCCGCAGGCCTCGATCAGCACCCATTCGCCGATCGCCAGGATCAGACCGGATTCCTCGGCCACCGGGATGAATTCCATCGGCGGGATCAGGCCGCGATCCGGGCAGCGCCAGCGGACCAGCGCCTCGAGGCAGACGATGCGCCCGCTGGCCGCCTCGACCTGGGGTTGGTAATAGAGGACGAATTCCTGCTTGCCCACGGCGCGGCGCAGTTCGCGCTCGACGTTCATGCGGGCGCGGACTTCGGCGTTCATCGCGTTGGCGTAGAAGCGATAGCTGTTGGGCGCCTCGCGGATGGCGCGGTACATCGCCATGTCGGCGTTGGTGACCAGCTGGTCGGCGTCGTCGCCGTCGCCGGGAAACACCGAGATGCCGATGCTGGCGCCCATATGCACCTCGGTGCCGCCCACATCGAGCGGACGCGCCACGGTGGCCAGCACCTGGCGGGCGGCGTTGGCGGCCGCCTCGGCGTTGGGCAGATCGGACAGGATCATGGCGAATTCGTCGCCGCCCACCCGGGCCAGGGTGTCGGCCGAGCGCACCGCGGCGCTCATCCGCAGGACGGTCGCCTTCAGCACCTCGTCGCCGACCGAGTGGCCCAGCGTGTCGTTGATGCGGTTGAACTGGTCAAGATCGAGGAACAGCACGGCCAGGATGGTGCCGCGCGCCCGCGCCCGCGCCACCGCATGCTGCAACCGGTCGCGGAACAGGCCGCGATTGGGCAGCGCGGTGAGCGGGTCGTAATTGGCGAGGTAGCGGACCCGCTCCTCGACCTTCTTGCGTTCCGAGATGTCTTCCTGGACCAGCACGTAATGGGTGACCCGGCCGTCGCCGCCGCGCATCGGGGTGACGGTCAGGTCGACGGCCGACGAACCCCCCTCGCGCCGGACGAGCATGGTCTCGCCGCGCCAGCCGGCCGAGCCCAGCCAGTCCGCGACCGCGCCGGGCTGCTGGTCGGCCAGCACGAAATCGGCCCGCCGCCCCTTGGCCTCGGCGAGCGGCCAGCCGGTCAGGCGGGTGAAGGACTCGTTGGCCCATTCGATGCGGCCGTCGCGGTCGGCGATCACCATGCCGTTGGCCGCCGCCTGCATCGCCGCGGATTGCAGATGCAGGTTCCGCTGGTCGATGGCGATGCGGATCGCCACGCCCAACCGCATGGCCAGCAATTCCAGCCGGCGCAGCGCGTCCATCGGGAAACGGTCGTGGGTGTAGACGTGCAGCGCGCCGACCACGCCATGCTGGGCGAACAGGGGAATGGCCGCCACGGCGCGGTAGCCGCGCTCGCGCACGGGGACCAGGCACTCCTCCCATTGGGGATCGTCGATGCGGGCCAGCACGGTGCGGGCCATGCGCACGGCGCGTCCGGTGGGGCCTTCGGCCTCGCGGCCCTCGTCCCAGCGAATGTTGAGGGCGCGCAGCCGCTCGATGTCCTCGCCGGCCGCGCCGACCACCCGGATCGAACCGTCCGGCTCGCGCAGTCCAACCCAGACCAGCGGCAGATCGTGCAGCGCGGTCAGCGTCTCGCAGACGAAGGGCATGATGCCGTCCAGCCCGACGCCGTGCAGAACCTGCTGATTGATCTCGTGCATCAGCACGTCGATCGATTCGGCCGCCTTGCGCTCGGTGATGTCGCGCAGGATCACCAGCCGCGGTCCCGAGCCGGCCCGCGGCGCGCGCGAGGCGTCGAGCGCGATGGTGCGCCCGTCGACGCCGCGCAGGGACAGCTCGCCGCCTTCCAACAGGCCGGGCAGCACGGATACGCAGGGGCGGCCGATCACGTCGCGGTCGTCGCAGCCCAGCATGAATTGCGCGGCCGGGTTCAGCATGCGCACCATCCCCTGGCCATCGACCGC
>JADGAL010000078.1:0-455 GCA_015232025.1 Alphaproteobacteria bacterium | reverse complement strand
GCACGCGCAGCACGACGACGGCGGCGACGGTCAAACCGGCGCCGAACAGCGTCCAGAACACGGCGCTGGCGATCATCACCGTTTCCGCCCCGGCCAAACGCGTCTCCCTTCCCTTGAACCTTGACGAGGCTATACCAAATCGTTCAGCCGATTGCATTGAAATCGGCACCCGGTCTGGCGCAAAACCTGGACCGATGAGCAGCACCCACCGCGATTGGCTGAGACCCGTTCTCGCCCCCTTGGCCCCCTTGTTTCGCGAAGTCCTGGCGTTGTCGCTGTTCGTGAACCTGCTGGCGCTGGCCGCGCCCGTTTTCGTGCTGCAAGTCTACGATCGGGTGATCGGCCATGCCGGCCTGACCACCTTGCGGGCGCTGGTCACCGGCATGGTGCTGCTGGTCGCCTTCGATTTCCTGCTGCGGCAGGCGCGCGGCCGCCTGCTGCAAGGCGTGGCGCTG
>JADGAL010000077.1:2453-12456 GCA_015232025.1 Alphaproteobacteria bacterium | reverse complement strand
TGTCCGGCAGGGCTTCGCACCGCTCGCGCAGTGCCGTTATGTACGAATCAAGATGGTCCACACCACCTATTGAGTCAGACTTTTTCCTCCGGGGGAATCCCCTTTCGTTCCAAATTTAGAATTGCTGTTGGCGACCCGCAATAAGGCGCGCACGAAGTTCTACCATGACCGCGTGGGGCGGGGCCATGGAACAGGCGACCAATTCGGCCTCGAGGCGGTTGCGTTCTACCATGACCGCGTGGGGCGGGGCCATGGAACGGGCAGGCTGGTGATCGCGGTGCCGCGCAGGTTCTACCATGACCGCGTGGGGCGGGGCCATGGAACCTCCGAGCCCGTCTGGGCGCGCGTGGCTCGGTTCTACCATGACCGCGTGGGGCGGGGCCATGGAACGAGGATTGCGACGGCGGAGAGTTGCAGCAGGTTCTACCATGACCGCGTGGGGCGGGGCCATGGAACAGCGGGCTTCACAGGGCTGGCCGGGCGGCTGTTCTACCATGACCGCGTGGGGCGGGGCCATGGAACAGCAGTTCACCGCGGCGCTCGACGAGTCGGGTTCTACCATGACCGCGTGGGGCGGGGCCATGAAACGTCAACAAGCTCCACACCGAGGCTCTGCGTGTTCTACCATGACCGCGTGGGGCGGGGCCATGGAACTGACTCGATCCCAGTCAGAAAGGACCGCCGGTTCTACCATGACCGCGTGGGGCGGGGCCATGGAACGAAAGGAACTGCTTGGCGCCCTCGACGCCCGTTCTACCATGACCGGCGTGGGGCGGGGCCATGGAACCTGGCAGCCCTCGCGCAACATGTCGCTGGGGTTCTACCATGACCGCGTGGGGCGGGGCCATGGAACGGCGGCATGTGCGGCTTGGTCCCCAGCTCGGTTCTACCATGACCGCGTGGGGCGGGGCCATGGAACAAGGGCGATTGGGATGAGGAAAGGCCGGTCGTTCTACCATGACCGCGTGGGGCGGGGCCATGGCGGCGCCGGGTCAGATTTCGACCGTTGCCGAAGCCTCGAAGTGGGTCAGTATTGGAGCGTTGTTGACGAGGGAAGCTTGCCGCCAGCGAGCCGGTTCTACCATGACCGCGCAAGCGCAGCCATGAAGGTGGCCCGCCCGCACAACTTGCGGGTAGACCCTGCTTCGCACATGGCATAACATCCCACACGCGCATTGCGCGCTTTGGGAGCGTGATGGACCACGGCGTGACGACTTGGCTACTCGGCCTGGATCTCGGCACCGACAGCATTGGTTGGGCGGTCTTCGCCTGTGCCGACGCTCCCGGCCCTCCGCAGGCGACGGCGTTCCTTGATGGCGGGGTCCGGCTGTTCGACAGCGGCCGAGATCCCTTGGAACAGACATCGTATCAGCGTGACCGCGGCCTCCAGCGCCGAGCCCGAAGGCGGCCAAAGGCGCGACGCTGGCGGCTGGCCGAGTTGCGGCGCGTTCTTCAAGCTGGCGGAGTGGCGGCCGGCAACACCGCCGCTTCCGCCCCCTATCGCCTGCGGGCCAAGGCGGTCGAGACGGAGTTGACGGGCGGCGAACTGTGGTGCGTGCTCCTGCACCTCGCCAAACACCGCGGCTTTCGCAGCAACCGGCTGACCCGGCCGGACGACCGGGCCAAGCCGAAGGCCGGCAAGAAAAGCGGCGACAACGACGACGAGGATGCCGGCTATTGGAAACAAGCCGAGGACTCGTTGCGCCGCCGCATGGCGGACCATGGCGCGAAAACCGTCGGCTGCCTGCTGGCCGCCGACCTCGATGCGGGGAAAGCCGTCCGCATGCGCTACAACCGGCGTGGCGACGGAGAGGTCTGCGCCCCCACGCGCGCCCTGATCGCCGCGGAATTGGACACGATCATCGCTCGCCAGAGCGCCGGCTTCGCCAGCCTCGATTGGCCGCGCGTGCGCTCGCTGGTCCTTGAGCAGCGGCCGCTGCGGTCCAAAGGTGGTGGGCCGTGCGAGTTCTTTCCCGAAGAGGTCCGCGCCTTGCGCGATCTGCCCTCGGCCCAGGAGTTCCTGGCCCGCCAAACCTTGTCCAACCTTCGCGTTCGCGGGCGGAAGGACGATGACGCCCGGCCACTGACCGCCGAAGAATACGACACGGCGCTCGGGCTGCTGTCGAAGCACCGATCGCTGGAATGGTCGAAGCTGCGCGCCGCCATCGGCCTGAAGGGCGTCAAATTCACCATCGAACTGGGCGGCGGCGGCAAGCGCGCCTCGCAACGCGTCGAGGGAAACCAGACCGACGCCACGCTGGGACCGCTCGTCCCCGGCTGGAACGACTCGGGGCTGTCCGCCAAAGACGCCCTGTTCGAAACGCTGTGGGGCGAGCGTCGCGATCGGACGAAGCTGTTGGCGCTGATCACGGACGGCGCCGGCCCCCTGGCGATCACCCAGCCGGACACGGCGGCCGCGATCGCCGACGCCATCCAGTTCGATCTGCCCACCGGCCTGCTCGGCATCTCGAAAAAGGCGGCGCGCCTGATCGCCTGGCGGCTTGGCCCCGGCGTGCCGGTGCACGAGGCCATCAAGGCGGCCACCGGCAAGGATCACAGCGACCGCCGGCCCGACGAGCGGCTGGCCCGCTTGCCCTATTACGCCCAGGTGATGCGCGACGTTGGCTTGGATGGCAGCCACGATCCGGCCCACATGGCGGACCCCGAGCGCTATTATGGCAGGATTCCCAACATCTCGGTGCACATCGCGCTGAACGAGATCGCCAAGCTGGTCAACGCGCTGATCGACCGCTATGGCGGGGGGCCGCGACTGGTCGTCATCGAGACCACGCGCGAGTTGAAGGCCGGCACCGATGAGCGCAAACGCATCCAGCGCGATCAAGCGGAACGCGAGCGCCAGAACGCCGCCATCGATGTCGAACTCCGAAAAACCGACCGCTGGCTCGCCAACGCCCACGAGCGCCGCCTGCGCTGGCGGCTCGGCAAGCGTCAGAACTGGCGGTGCCCCTACTCCGGCGAACGTTTGGCCGCCGCCGACCTGCTGACCGAGGCCTACGAGGTGGACCACGTCATTCCGCGCGCCCTGGGCGGCCGGGATACCGTCGCCAACATGGTGCTGTGCCTGGCGTCCGCCAACCGCGACAAGGGTGACCGCACGCCCTGGCAGGCCTTCCATTCGCGGGGCGATTGGGTGTCGATCCGCGACCAGTTCCTCGCCGGGCTGGATCCGGATACGCGCAACGAGCTGGAGTGGCGTTTTTCGGAGAAGGCGGACCAACGCGCCGCCAAATGGGGCGGGTCGGAGAAGGCCGACGACAACGGCTTCTGGCCGCGTCAGTTCACCGATGCCGGCTACATCGCCCGAACCGCCCTGCGCTATCTGCTGCACATCGTGCCTGACCAGCCGCGCAACGGCGTGGTGGCCAGCCGCGGCAGCCTGACAGGCTGGCTACGCGGCGCTTGGAGGATTTCCCCCGAGGGGCGGGGCCGCGATCTGGTGCCGCTGTCTCGCGACGATTTGGTCGACGATGATGCCGCCCGCGCCGCCGTCGCACGGATCGAGCCGGCTTATCTGCGCAAGGCCGTCCAAGCGGTGATCGAGAGCCGCCATCGGGATCTGGTCAAGTCCGTACCGGACGCCGGCTTCGCCGATGCCGCAGGGTCGATTCTGTACGAGGCCGCCAGTCGCAAGAACCGCTTCGACCATCGCCACCATTTCCTCGACGCCGCGGTGATCGCGGTGACCAGCCGCGGCCTGTTGCAGCGGATCGGCACGCTGCATGGGCGCCTGGGTGGAGACGCGCTGCCCGACCCGCGCCAGATCGACCTGGAGGAGCCGTTCCCCGGATTCCGCGCCGCGGTGCTGCGCGCCCACGCCCATTTGTGGCCATCCCACCGGCCGCGGCACGGGGACGGTGGCGCGCTGCATGCCGAAACCCTGTATGGCGTTCGCGAAATCGAGCGGAACGGTGGGCCGGTGACCGTGCTGACGACCCGCAAATCGGTGGACGCGTTGTTCAAGGACGCTTACGGCAAGCCGCTCGCCGACGACAAGGTCCTTGAGAAGCTGGAAAAGTTCGTGTCGTCGCGCATGCGGGATCGCTTCGAGAAGGCGGTGTCCGCCGAACGGTCGCGCACGCCGGAGAAGGGCTTGGCCGAGCTGTGCCTGGCCGCCGCCGCCAGCCCCCAATGGGGACCGCGAGGGATGACGGGCAACACGATCATCGACGGCGAGATCGGCAAGACCGGCGTCGTCCGCGACTTTCGAGGCAATCCGAAGACCGCCGTCAAGACCGATGGCAACGCCGTCTACGAGGTGTGGGAAGTCCGCGAGCGCAAGGACCAGACCAAATGGAAGCACCGCGTGCTGACACACTTCGAGGTCGCCACCGATACCCCGATCGAACCACCGCCGCCCGGCGGCAAGCGCGCCATGGCGCTGCGCCGCGGCGATCTTGTGTGGTGGCCGGGGTTGAACGGTGACCGGCTGTTCCTGGTGAAGAAGATGTCGGCCGACGGCCGGCTTCATCTGTGGCCAGCGCGCTACGCCACCGGCAAGGACGCGGCGCCTTTCGTTCAGGCGGTATTCCCCGAGATCAACCTGAACGGCGACGACGGATATAAATTCTCGTCGGCCGACGGGCTCCGCAAAGCCGGGGTCCGGTTGGCGACCATCTCGATCTTGGGCCGCGTTCGGGTTCGGTGAGCGCGTCTCAGGCGAGTTCCGTAAAACGAGAACGCGTATGGTTGTTTCTCCGCTTTTAAGATAATTGAAGTCGTGGCACTATCCGCGCGTTATTCGGCGGACGAAGTGACCGGCTGCGGTTCTCGTGCGCCGCCACGTGATTAGCGGGAGCTTCAATGAATACCACATCAACTTTTCCGGACGTCGACCACGCCGCTCTCCGTGCCCTGATCGCGGCCTTGCCGGATGGCCGGTCGACGACGCTCGACCCGGCCGATCCGGTGCATCGCGCCGGCATCGAGGCGGCGCTCGACGCGGCGGATCGCACGGCGGCGCGCTATCCGGCGCTGCGCAAGGCGCTCTCGCGGCCGGCGGCGAACGATTCCGACGCCTTGCTGACCCTGGTCGATCTGAAGCGCGGCGGCGACGGGCTGATCCAGGCGACGACCTGGTACGCGGTGTCGTCGCAAGCGGTCTTTTCGGGCGGCGTCTCGTTTCTGCTCGACGCCGACAGCGGTGCGCCGCTGGCGCTGGCGCACCAGAGCGACGTCAGCAGCGGCTTCGTTCCCCTGCCGCTGAGGGCGACGAGCGCCGATCCGGCCGACGGGCGCACCTCTCTTCTTTCGCTGGCCTACACGGCCTCGCGGGAGGGAAACGTCACCTGCACCGCGCTCGCCACGGTTCAGGGCGGCCCGTCGGTCCAGGAAGTCACCGTGGTGGTCGACGACCCGATCTCGGCGGTTCATCCGGCCGTCATGATCGCGGTCGGCCGCGATCCTTCCAAACCCAGCCCCGACGCCGACTACTCCTATGCCGAGCCCAGCGGCGACGAGTTGAATCCCTATCTCATCGTCCCCTTCCGCGGCAAGGCCGCCCAGGCCTGGCCGGTGACCGGCGGCGTTCCCGGCCAGCCCATTCCGGGAGCCCGCTACGAGTCCTACCTCTATTCCACGGCATCCGGCAGTACCACGAGGATTCCACTCAATTCGACCTATACGGGGCAGCAGAAGCTGAATGCCGGTGTCACGCTCAGCGCCACCAGTCCGACGACGATCGTCTGGGATTTTCCCTATGACGGGAAGGACTACAAGACCACCGCCTCGCTCGTCTACGACCAGAACTCGATGGTGAACCAGCGGATCACCTTTTTTCAGTTCACATTCTCGATTCCCGTCGACTCCCCGACCTCGCCGCTCGTCTTCAGCGTCTGCAGCACCGGCACCCCGAACCAGCCGGTGGACCGCAACACCAATTGCATCCAGACGATCGAGTTCACCTGGCACTGCCTCGCCGCCGACACGGCGGTGGATCTGGCCGATGGCGGTACCGCGCCGATCGCGACCCTGAACAATGGCTTTCGCGTCCGCACCGGCGCCGCCGACGGGGCGAGCCTGGCGGTCGAGGCCACCACCCGGGGCTGGCATCGGGCGGCCAGCGACGAGACGGGGCCCGGCGCCGTCTACCAACTGGTCACCGAGTCCGGTTCGCGCCTGGTCGGCACCGGCATGCACGGTATCATGACGCCCGACGGCCTGCGGCCATTGTGCCTGCTGCGGCCGGGCGACCTGGTGACGACGCCCACCGGCACGGCGCGCGTGACCCAATGCGAGGCCGTCGAGTGGAGCGGCGAGTTCTTCAACCTGAAGCTGGGCGACGAGAGCGACCGGGCGGCGGGTCTGGCCGCCGATGCGGTCTGCACGTTCGTGGCCAACGGCGTGGTGGTCGGCGACATCCGCGCCACCACGGCCGAGAGCATGCGCCTGGCCCACGACGTCGGGCACATGCTGACGCGGATCGACCCGTCGCTCGCCACCGACTTCGCCAGCGCCGTCGCCGACATCCGCACCTGACGGAACGAACCGGCCATGGGCGCCCCCGTTCTCAAGTCGGTCGAATATCTGTCCCCCTGGTCTCCCTTGCCTCCGGGGGGCGCCAACGTAGGCGTCACGGTCAAGGTCGACGACGACCCTGCGGAATCGGGCAACGTCCTGGCCGGCCGGCTGCGTGACGGGTCGGTGGTTCTGGGGGTGGCGGTCGCCGCCAACAGCCTGGGCAACGTGGTGGTGATACCAACGGCGCCGCTGCCGGCCACGTCGTCCTGCTGGATCGACGTGCGATGGGTGGCGTGGGACGCCGATCCAGCCAAGATCGACTGGACCGGCGGGGCTGTCACCACGGCCCCGGTGGTCTCGTCGACGGTGTCGCTGCGCACCGCGATTCTGGACGGCACCACGCTTTCGGCGGCCTGGGATTTCGGTGCCGCCTCGCTGACGCCGGCCGGGGCCAACGTCACCGTGTACGTGGCGGGACAAAATGTGGGGGCCGGGCAACTGCTCGGATCGAGCGGCGCCCTGACCCTCCATTCCCCGGCCGTCGGCACCTCCACCTCGGGTGTGAGCCTGTATCTGCAAGCCATGATGCCGGTCAATCAAAGCTGGAACGGAGCGTTCCAGAGTCCGTTCTCGATCGGGCCGACCCTGGCGGAAACGACGCTGCCCGTCGGCGCCCCGACGATCACCGGCGTGACCTGCGACGCGGGGGCCTTGCGGGTGACCTGGACGGTTCCCCCGCAGCCCTCGGCCGCCGCCGGCTTGGTGGGATTCGATCTGCTGGTCACCGACGCCACGGGCGCCACCACGGTTTTCCCCGCCGGCCAAGCGGGCGGGATCGCCGCGCTCGGCCAACCGCCTTCGAGCGGCTGGAGCGTCGCCGGGCGAATCCGCGTCGGCGCGGCGACCGGATCGCCGGGAACGCCGGTCACCCTGCCGGGCCGGCCCACGGGCCTGACCGTGGCCACCAACCCGGCCACCGGGATCGCGACCCTGAGTTGGACCCCGAACGGCGCCACCGGCTACGCGGTGTCGTTCTCGGATGGCCGGCCCCCGGTCACCGTGTCGGCCGCCAGCTACACCCTGCCGCAGGCCCTTTCTCCGGGCGCCGGCCCGCGGGTCGCCGTGGCCGCCACCAGCGGCGCGGTGAGCGGCCCGGCGTCCGAGCCGCTGACCGTGCCGACGGCGGCGCCGGCCCCGACCGCCGCCGATTATGACGGAGCGCAAGTCTCGGCCGCCTGGGCGCCGGCGGCCGAGGCCGTGGGCTATGTGGCGACCATTCTGAACGGACAGGGCGCCGTGGTGGCGTCCAGTCAGCGGACGCCCGCGACCGAGATCGCGTTCAGCCAGACGCTGAGCGCCGCCGGCGAGCCCTATTCGGTGGTGGTCCAGGCGGTGACGGCGGCCGGCACGGGCCTGCCGTCGGCGCCGCTGCCGGTGATGCGGACCGCCCTGTTCCTGTCGACGCAGGCGCCCTCGGTCGAGCCGCCCCACCTCTTTCCCTCGGCCAGCCTGTCGCTGGCGCCCACCCAGATCACCATCTACCTGCCGCCGCTGGGCCCCACGACGATCGCCGCCACGACGGTCGGGCCGTTCCAGTTGCAGCCCAACACGGGCGCCGTGGTCCTGCCCTACAAGCTGGTGTTCGCGGCGAACAGCTCGGTCTGGAGCTTCACCACCACCACCAACGGGACGACGGCGCCGGCCCCGTCGATCCGTCCCGACGTGTTGAGAGACTATCTCGGCTTCCTGTCGGCGGTCGAGGCGGCGGGCGCCGCGAGTTGGGGCATCGCGGTGCTGCAACAGGCCATCGCCCGCTGGATGCCGCAGACCTTCGCCGAAACCCTTTACTACGCCTATGGGCTGGATCTGCCGACCGGCTCGGGTCAGGCGGGCTCGGTCGATCTGCGCCAGGGCGTGGTCCTGCGGGTCGGGTTCGCCAATTACACCAACGTCTGGTCGGGCGACGCCAAGTCCTGGCTGAACGGCTTCGGCGGCGGGCCGCCCACCGATTTCGACGTCGCCGACGGCCTGTCGGGCACTGGGGACTGGCAGCTTTCGATGGACGCCTTCGTCGCCCGGCTCGCCGCCTCGGGGGCCATGACGGTGATGCCGCCGGCCGCGGTGACCTCGTCCGACGACACGGCCGGGGTGGCGGACGCCGCCGACCTGTTCTTCCCCGGCTTCCCCAACCCGTTCTACCGGCTGTTCTTTCCCCGCAAGTTGCAGAGTCCGACCAGCACCGGGTCGACCGACACGCAAAGCAACTTCGCCCTGGTGGCGGCGAACAGTTGGACCGGCCTCGCCAGTTCGTCCGCCGGTTTGGCGACCGGATCGAAGCTGGCCTGTTTCCGCGGGCGCGCGGTGCTGCGGGTGATGATCCGGGTTCGGATCAACGACGTCGAGCGGGTGGTGCCGCTGGGGACCAGCGTGGGCAACATCCTGGACCGCTACGGCGTCCGGCCGCCGGCCACCCCGATCCAGCTTTCGGGCGTCACGCTCGAGCGCGCCGTCGGACCCGGCCTCGCGGTGCTCGGCGCCCAACCCACCACGCCCGTCGATTATGGCTGCGGCGCCGGCCGGCGGGTTCGGCTGGACTGGGGCGCCATGACCACCTATGGGGGGCCGGTCGACGCCACCAACCTGCCACTGCTGCATGGCGACCGGATCGCCTTCTGATGGCGGCGGTGCAATACACCCGGGCGGGGACGGGCACGCTTTACCAGTCGAGCGCCTTGGCCGACTTCGGCATGGCCGAATGGTGGTCCGGCTATGTGTGGGGAGCGGGGGCGGTCCCGGTCTCGCCGGCCAGCCTTGCCCAGACCTGGAACGATCCGGGCGGCACCTACCTGTTCCTGGGTGCGGCGCCGGCCGATCCGGACGGCTTCGCCGCCCAACTCGCGGCCTGGCTGCCGCGGTTCGCGCCGGGTGGCCCGCCGCGCTTCCTTTGGCTGGAGAATCCGGGCGAGTCCGCCATCTCCTGGCGGGCCACCGGCTGGTTCGCGGCCGGGCCGGACGCCTCGGGGGCCTGGACGACGCTGGGAACCAACCGCTTCGCGCTTGGCGCCTACCGCTTGCGGGTGGCCGGCGGGACCGCCCTGACGCTGGACACCACCGAGCCGGCCCGCGCCCTGTTCGCCGCCGGCTCGGCCAGCTTGCTGGGTCCCGGCATCGGGGTGCCGTCGACCGGAACCGGCGCCATCGCCTTCCAGGGCGCCAGGATCGGCGCCTTCGGCGTCCAGGTCGCGGTGCCCGCCGATGGGCTGGCCGGCCTGGGTGTCGGGCTGCTTTGGGCGCTGCGCCACTCGGCCGACCCCGCCGACCCGCGGCTCGATACGGTCGCCATGCCGGTGCTGGGCACCGCCGCGGCGGCCATGAGCCTGTCGCTGTCCTGGGACCCGCTGAACCCCACGACGCGCGGCCGCACCGGGCTGAGCTTCGCGGCGGGTTCTCCGGGCATCGCCGCCACCTTGGTCACCCAGCGGGGCTGGTCCACCACCCTGACTCCGATGGTCGAGTCCGCGCCGCT
>JADGAL010000077.1:0-2330 GCA_015232025.1 Alphaproteobacteria bacterium | reverse complement strand
GCCGCCGAGCGCCTCGGAGGCGGTGGTGCTGGGCCTGTCGGGGCTCGAGGCGGCGGGACTGGCCGGGGGAAAGGCGCTGGTCCTGTTCCAGGCCGGCCAGCCCGCCTTCGCGCCCCGCGCCACCCCCGGCGCCACCATCCCCGGCACGGGCGAGGACTTGCTGACCGATCTCGCCACCACGGCTTGGCTGGCGGTGCTGCCGCCCACTCCGGGCGCGCCGGGGCTGCCCTACTACGCCCAGCCCGCGCAGGCGCCGCTGTTCGCCACCGCGGGCGGCGGCACCATGCTGGGCTTCCAGCCGATCGTCGCCGCCACCCTGCCCAGCTATGCCAACGGCGACGCCGCGCCGCCCCTCACCTTTCCCGTGGGAGCCTATGCGGGGATCGCCAACACCGATACGGCCGCCGCCCGCGCCCTTGAACGGGCGGCCCTCGCCCCGCTGCGCGGCCGGTTGATCGCCGAGGGACAAGCGGCGACCCCGGCGCCGGTTCGGGCCGCCGCGTCCACGCTCGCCGAGGTGGTCACGCCGCGCGGTCTGGCGATGAAGCTGGATGGCGACCGGATCACCGGCATCCGCATCGCCAACCTGCCCGGATCATCGCCACTCGGGCTGGAGGACATCGGCGCGGATTTCCAGGCGGCGCTGCTGGCCGCCGAAGTGTTCGTGGTGGTCTCGAACACCACGGTCTTTCTGAACCAGGCCACCTGCGTCGCGCCCTTCGCCATCGACCTGGACGGGTGGCGCTTCGACCTCGATCCGTCGCTGTGGCGCACCGGCGAGGCGCCGACCCTGGCGATCTGGAAATACGCCAACCGGACGCTCGCCGATCTGGCCGCCGACACGGCGGTGTGGTCGTGGCCCGCCGTGTCGGCGGACGACACCGGCGACCCGGCCCCCACCTGGGAGGCGCTGAACCGCATCCTCGCCGAGGCCCGGCTGGCGGCCGATGGTCCCCTCGCCGCCTTTTACCGCGATGTGGTCGCCAACCCCGACTGGAACGGGATCTTGTTCCTGAACGCGCCGATCGACCCCGGCGGCTTTCCCGGCTCGTTGCGGTTCGTCACCGCCGGACTCGATCCGGCCGACCTGTTCGCCCATCATGTGGGCGTCAGCGTCACCGCGGTGGGCGGATCGACGACGTCCAGCGTGTTCGGCCTGATCGACCATGCCGACCCGGCCGATCTGGTTCCCGACCAGACCGTCCCCTACGCCTTCAAGACGACCCGGCTGACGGCCTGTTTCGCCAACGCCCATCTGGCCGCCCTGGGCGTCGAGGTCGAACTGGCCCTGAACTGGCTGTTCGGCGCGCCCCTGGTCAAGCGCGACGCCCGGCGCGGCAACACTCTGCTGATCACCGGCGCGTTGCAGGCGGCGGGAGGCGGGCCGTCCTACACCTTCTCGGTGGCGGGCGAGAACCGCTTCGGGGCGCTGAACGCGGCGGTGAGCGAGGTCGAGATCACGTCGGTGCGGATCGAGACCCTGTCCGACCCCGGCGGAACCCACGCCAGCGCCAGCTTCGCCCTGGGCGGCAAGCTGCGCTTCGTCGCCATGCCCGGCTTCGACCTGTTCAGCTACGGCCCGGCGCCCGCCGCCACGGCCGGGGGAGCGCCGTTCGACGGCTGGCTGAGCTTCAACCAGCTCGTGCTGGTGATGGACTTTCCCATCGCCGACCCGCACAGCCAGATCTGGACCGTGAACGAGACCGGGATCGGCTTCGACCTGGCGGCCAGCAAGCCGCGCCCCGACGGGCTGGCGGCCGGCTTCCCGGTGACGCCCGTGGGACTGGTGGTCAGCCAGAACTTGGCGCTTCCGGGCGCGGCGCCGTCCGGGCTGTCGCCCGAGGACATGGGCTTCCCCTCGATCTCGGCGCCCTTGTCGCAAGCGCCGATGGAGCCGCCCTGGTACGGGCTGGTGATGTCGCTGGATCTGGGCGGCCTGGGGGCGCTGATGGGCGGAGCCGGGCTGACCGCCGAACTGCTGGCGGCTTGGCGGCTGGGCGCCGACAGCCTGGACCCGCCGGTCTATCTGGGCCTGAAACTGCCGTCCACCCCCACCATCGGCGGCAGCTTTCCGCTGCAGGGGGTGCTGAAGCTGGGCTTCCGCGGCATGGTGTTCGGCACCTATCAGCGCAACGGCGCGCCCGCCTATCTTCTTCACCTGTCGCGCTTTTCGCTGACCGCGCTGGGCCTGACCGTCCCGCCGGGCAATCTGGACGTGACCCTGTTCGCCGGGGCGGACGGCCGCTCGACCGGCCCACTCGGCTGGCTCGCCTCCTATGTCGAGCCCGCCAGCGGCGGCGGCGGGCCGGCGCGGCGGCGCCGGCTGGGCC
>JADGAL010000076.1 GCA_015232025.1 Alphaproteobacteria bacterium | reverse complement strand
GCCCTGGTCTACGAGGTCGACGAAGCGCGCGAGCTGATGAAGATCGCCTATCCGGTCGAGTTGTTCGACCGCAACATCCGCGACGGCAGTTCGGTATGATGACGAAAGATGCGCACGGCGCGATCACGTCCTCCCACCGTCGAGGCGACGGAGGCCAAGGGGTAGCGGAACGACGCGCCGAGCGCAAGACGTCAGGCGGGACTTAGCCGCGCGACGGCACCATCAGGCTGGCCTCGCCGTCCAGCACGACGGTCTCGCCGACGGTGCAGACGGTCTTGAAGGTGGCGCGCTTCTTCTCGGGAATCAATTCGGTGACCTCGACGCGGGCCACCACGGTGTCGCCAATCCGCACCGGCGCCTTGAAGCGCAGGTTCTGCGAGATGTAGATGCAGCCCGGCCCAGGCAGCTTGGTGCCGAACACCGTCGAGATATAGGCCGCCGACAGCATGCCGTGCGCGATGCGGCCCTTGAACATGGTGGGCTTGGCGAATTCCTCGTTGATGTGGACCGGGTTGAAATCGCCCGACACGCCCGCGAACATCAGGATGTCGGCCTCGGTGACGGTGCGGCCGTAAATCGCCGACATGCCGACCGAAAGGTCCTCGAAATACATCCCGTTCAGCGAATCCCCACTCATGCCGCTCTCCTCGTTCATACCGCGTTGCGATGATTTTTGACGCGGCGCAGTATAGCGAGCCCCCCGAGGTCCGGCAAGAGCGCCCCAAACCGCCATCTTGCGCGAAGGGGCCTTCGTGGCTTATATACGGGGTTCGGCGCGCGGGTGTAGCTCAATGGTAGAGCAGAAGCTTCCCAAGCTTACGACGAGGGTTCGATTCCCTTCACCCGCTCCAACGATTTCAACGGGCTGGCGATAGCCGTTGCTGCGCCGATGGCGCCCGCGTCCTCGAAACGCCGATGGTCACGCCGCTGTGGACAGCCTCACCGGCTATAGAGCACGTCGCAATTCCGGCAGAGGGGGTTGCGAACGTCGCCTTGCGAGAACTCCCGTCGCAAGGACCGCATCGGCTCGCCATTCCAGATTTCCATAAGCGTCGCGTCCTTCACGTTTCCGAGGACGATCTTCTTGTCGTAGTCGCGGCAGCAGGGAACCACGTCGCCGTCCCAGGTGATCGTCACCTCGGTCCATGGCGCCGGGCAGGACGGGTATCCCTGAACCTCGCGGGCCAGGTCGTTGTAGACCACATAGGGGCTCAGCGCGTTGATTTCGTCGACGGCGCCATCCCAGACGACAAAGGGCTTTTTGAATGCGCCGTCCACGCCGGGCAAGGATCTATAGTGTCTGATCAAGCTATTGTCGACGGCGTTCTCTTCAAAGTCGATGACATAGATCACGACCATGATGTCAGAGCGGGTTTCCACCTTCGCTTTCAAAAAACTATTCATGTTCTCAATGGATTTGCCGTAGGCGTTTTTCAGCCCACGAATCCTTTCGAAAGATTCGTCGTCGCTTCCATCTATCGAGAAGATCAGTTTGTATGGACGGGCGTCGATGAGCTTTTTGATGATGCCGCGACTCAGCATGATTGGATTCACGGAAAGACAAGTTCGGACGCCGTTTTCCCGCGCATAGGAGATGAACTCGTCGAACCGGGGATGCGTCAGGCTTTCCCCGAAATTATGAAGCGGCAAGATCGCTTCGGCGCTCGCTTCCGGGTTGACGGTGGTGAACTCGTCGATGACTTTCTTGAAGACATCGAAATCCATCATCCCTTGCGACCGCGTCATGGCGTAGGTGCGGGCGCACATGACGCATTTCATCGGGCACCGGTTGGTAAGCTCGACGCTGCGGATCTTGAACGGGTAATCAAGGACCGTGGAAAGTCCCCGGCTCTCACGGACTCCCGCCAGGCAATGCCCTCGGACCTCGTAGAAGGCGCGCGCCACCTCGGGCTGGACGGCCTTGGTCGTCAGTTCGATCGACGAGACCTCCAAGGCCCCATCCGATTGGCCGGTCAGGGCAAGGAACCAGGACAGGCAGTAACGATCATAGGTCGAGCGGTCGACCCGCGCTCCGCGCAGGGTGAAGGGGTGGTCGTCCGGCATCCTGGCGACGAGTTGACCCAGCAATTCCCAGGCGCGGGGGGACCGGGCGTAGTCCGCGGCGGCCCGCTCGGCGAGCCGGAACGCGTCCGAGGCCCGGCCCGCCTTCACGTGGGCGCAGGCGAGATTGACGCTGGCGTCGAGGCTGGGCGCGACCCGAAGGGATCGGAGGGCGCAGGCGATCGACTCCTCGGGCTTGTCGAGGCGCAGTTCGATTTCCGATAGAAGGCTCAAGGTCTCGGCGTTTTCCCCGCCTTTCGCGACGGCGTCCCGGATCAGTATGGCGGCGGCGTCGACATGCCCCGCGTCGATGACGCGTCGTGCCGCCTGGTTGACCGCCGTTTCGTCGATCGCCGCGTCGGCTCCCAGGCGCCGATTCTCCAGCAGCCACGTGGTCGCCGGGATTTCCGCCTTGTTGAGGACCAGTCCGCCGCTTCCGCTCGGCAGCGACGCCGATGTTCGGACGTATGGCCGGATCAGATGGTTCACCGTCCGCGCATCCATGATCGTGACCGGGCGGCGGACATCCCGGTCGGCCAGGTGCTCGGGCAAAGGCCCCGGCAGGTGGGAGCCCAGGGGGGAGAGTTGCATGCAGACCGTGCGCCGAGACTCCAGCAACGGAAGCCGGGTCAGAACCATGTGGTCGGCGTTCAGCACCAGCAACGCGGCAAGCGTCGCCTCCGGATCGGGGGTGTATTGGATCGCGCCGGACGAATGGACCAAGTCGACCCGCCCAAGCCAGGCGGCGGCATCGGCGATGGTCGTAAAAAACCGCAGATCCGCCGTCGCCAGGGTGGCGGCGTGCCGACAGACCGCCGCCGTCTCGACCACCGCCCAGAGCATCGGAAGAGTGGGAAACACGTGGCGGCATTGAAAATAGTGCAGGCCGGCCGATCCTCCGAAATCCAGGACCCTGACCGGATTGGCGCCTCTCGAAGCCCTGGCCATCTGGACGCCGAGAAAGGACGCGCACAATGGATCGGTATGGAACAAACCCCAGTCCATCGCGTCGCGGAATTTCCGACACTTGAATGTGAGAACTTCCGCAAGGATGTCGTCGTGCTCCGTGCCGCAGACGGCGATCGCTTGGTCGAAAGAGTCGTATGCCCCAACTATTTTCGCCATGTTTTTCTCTATGCTCGCCTCGATGATTGTATCAGATTCGATGCGTTCAGTCACACAGGGAGATTGACCTTGCCTTGAACGGCGGGTCGGCCGGTGATAGCCTCGCGACACGCGCATGGAGGCGGAAGACGGCCGATGGAAGACGAGCAGCTCACCCGCTATCTGCAGCAGATCGCCAATCTGATCCAGGGTGTCCACGCCCGCCAAGTCGACCTGATCGAGCGTCAGCTCCTGCTGTCGGGCCGTCAAGCCAGCTTGGCGTCCAGCCACCGCGCCGCGCTCGGCGACCTGACCGAGGCCGAGTTCAGCGTCCACTCGCAGACCGGCGAGGACGGCATCATCGACTGGCTGGTCGAACATCTGCCGATCTCGTCGCGCCGCTTCGTCGAGTTCGGCGTCGGTGATTATCGCGAGTCCAACACCCGCTTCCTTCTGCGCCATCGCAACTGGAAGGGGCTGGTGATGGAGGCCTCGGCCGCCAATGTCGAGGCGATCCGCCAAGACCCGATCTCGTGGCGGCACGACCTGACCGCCGGCCGCCATTTCTTGACCCGCGACAGCATCGACGGGCTGATCGCCGGCTATGGCTTCGACGGCGACATCGGCATCCTGTCGGTCGACACCGACGGCAACGACTACTGGATCCTGGAAGCGATCGAGTGCGCGCGCGCCGACATATTGATCTGCGAATACAACGCGGTGTTCGGAGATCTGCACGCCGTCAGCGTGCCCTATGTCGAGAATTTCGACCGAACCCGCATGCATCCGTCCAATCTGTATTGGGGCGCCTCGATCCGCGCCTTCGAGCGGCTGGCGGCGGCCAAGGGCTACACGTTCATCGGCGGCAACGTCGCGGGCCACAACGCCTTCTTCGTGCGCGACGCGCTGGTTGGCCATCTCGACATCGCCCGGCGGGTCGCGCATCCCTCGCTGTTTCGGGACTCGCGCGACGAGGCCGGCCGCTTGACCCATGTCGGCGGCTTGGCGCGGGCCGGGCTGATCCAGCACGCGCCGCTGATCGACGTCGCCACCGGCGACGCCGTCACCTTGGCCGGGCTGGGCGAACTCTACAGCGCGGAGTGGTTGGCGCGCATGCGATGACACCGCGCACCCGCGCCTGCGTGGTCGTCGAAACCCACTTCGTCGGCGACTATTCGGACGCGCCGGCGCGACCGCCGGCCATCGGGGTCGAGGAATTCGAGCGCCTGCTCGACAAGCTTTTGGCCGAGCGCGAGCCGATCACCGCGGTCCAGTTGCGCGACTGGTTCGACGGGACGGGGGACTTGCCGGAAAAGTCGCTGTATCTGACCTTCGACGACGGCATCAGGGATCACGCGACCAACGTCGTGCCCTTGCTGCTGAAACGGGGGCTTGAAGGCGCCTTCTTCGTGCCCGGCTCGATCTTCGATCCGAACGGCCGGCTGCCGGCCCTGGAACGCCAGCGCTACCTGCAATACGGCTTTGGCGATTACCGGGCTTTCCTCGACGCCCTGATCGCGGAGGTGCCGCGACGGTGCCCCGGCGTGCGCGAAGCCGATGTGGCGGTCTCGGCCCGGACCCTCGCCGCCATGGGGGACCACCTCGCCAACTATCCCTTCTATTCTCCCGAGGAGCGCTATTATCGTTGGCTGCGCGACAAGGTGCTGTCGCCCGAAGACCTTCTCCGCGCCACCGACAGCCTGTTCGCGGCGCGCTTCCCCGATGAGAGGGCGCTGATGGAGCGGTACTATCTCAGCCCGGCCGACCTGAAGGACATCGCGGCGGCGGGCATGGCGATCGGCTGTCACGGCCATGTCCACGAGCATTTGCCGCGCCTGCGCGACCAGGCCGCCGACCTCGTCATGGGACTGGACGCGCTGGAATCGATCACCGGCCGGCGGCCATGGATCGCCAGCTATCCGTTCGGCAGCTACGACGACCGGACGCTTGGCCTGATGGACTCGCTGGGGATGGGCTTCGCCTTCACCACCGGGAACCGCGTGGCGGACCTGAACCGTCAAGATCGCCACACCATCCCCCGCCTCGATATCGCGGAGGTGAAGAGTTGGTGAGCCGTCAGAAGGAACTCGTGCGCGAGCTGTTCGACCGCGAAGCGTCGAAATGGACCGACTGGGCCTACGATCCCGACGAGTCCTTCGACATCTACCCCACCGGCAAGGCCCGTCTGGCGGTCATCCGGCGCGAACTGGAACGGTTCATGCCGGACAAGAAGGCCCGCCTGATCGACGCCGGTTGCGGCGGCGGCGACATCGCCATGGCGCTGGAGGGCGAGGGGCACTCGGTCCATGGCGTCGATTTCGCGCCGTCCATGATCCAGATCTGCCGCGACCGCTACGAGGCGGCCTTCCCCGGACGCGGCGACGCGGCCCTGCGTTTCCAGGTGGCCGATGTCGAGGATTTCGCGCTTCGCGGCGAATTCGACGGCGCCTACGCCGTTGGCCTGCTGGAGTACCTGGAGTCCGACCAGCCGCTCCTCGGCGCCCTGTGCCGTCATGTCGCTCCCGGCGGCGTCGTGATGGTCGAGTGCCGCAACCGGCTGTTCAACGCCCTGAGCGGCAACGCCTTCACCCTGGCCGAAGCGCGGTCGGATCACCTTGGCGCCCTGGCCGCCGAACTGGACGACGTGGCCCGCTTCAGCCCCGTCCAAGCGGCCGACATCCCGAGCCGGGTCGTCGAGATGGGCGAGCGGATCGCCAAGCTGCCTTCGTTCGCGACCCTCCGTGACGTTCCACGCGATCTTGGCATCCAATTCCATGCCGACATCGCCCGGCGGATGTTCACCCCGGCGCAGATCGAACGCGAGGCGGCGCAGGCGGGCCTTCGCCTGCGCCACGTCATCTATTACCATCTGCATCTGCTGTCGCCGCGATTGGAGGCGTCGCTGCCGCGTTTCTTCAACGCGCTGGCGATGGCCGCCCAACCCTTGGGCGAGACGCCGGCCGGCGCCTTCCTGGGGACCTGCTTTCTGGCGGTCATGGAAAAGGTTCGGCCATAAGAGTCCAGGAGAGTCCCGATGTCGTTTCCGGAGGCCAAGCCCTACACCATCGGTCGCCACCAAATCCTGCTGCCCGCCAACCACGCGCTTCCAGAGTACCAAGCCCGCTGGAAGCGTTACGACATGGCCCTGGGAGAGGTGGCGCGTCTGGTCGGGGACAAGTACCCCAAGGCGACCATGATCGACATCGGCGCCAATATTGGCGATTCGGCCGCGCTGATCCGCAAGCATGGGGATTTTCCCCTGCTCTGCGTCGAAGGAAATCCGAGCTTCGGCCAATTGCTGGCGGAGAACATCCAGAGAATCGGCGGCGATATCGAGGTCGAGCCCAGCTTCATCGGCCCGGAAGGGACGGCGGTCGCCCCGGACCAGATCTTGGACGACGAGAAGGGCTCGTCGCGGGTGGTTTGCGACGGCGCCCCTGCCCGGGGCGGCGAGGCGGCCCGCATGATCGGCCTGCAAACCCTGCTTGGGAAGCATCCGCGCTTCGCCAACCCTCGATTGGTCAAGATCGATACCGACGGCTACGATTTTTTCATCATCACGACGTCGATCGATCTGCTTTCCCGGCTCAAGCCGGTGATCTTCTACGAGTGCGCCATTTTCGAACGGCCCGGAGGGCCGGACGAGTCGATCAACGCCATGCGGGCGCTGATCGCGGGCGGCTATCGCCATTTCATAGTCTACGATAATTTCGGCAACTTCCTTGTCCATCTGACTGAAAACGACATGGGAAAATTCATCGACCTCATCGTCTATCTGATATCGAACGCCGTGAATGGCACGGCCGTCTATTATTACGATATTTGCGCGTTCCATGGTAACGATGGGGACGTCTTCAACAACGTGCGCGACGCCGAGGTCGCGCATTTCACAAGAACGAAGCAACCAACCTGAATTCGCGTTTCTCGCGGGGTGGCGCCACGGGATTCCTTTGTGCTACTTTTGCATAGCTGGCGGAGGAATGAGGCATGCGCGTGGGGATTGTCCGGACGACTCCCTGGTCGGTCGGCGGAGGCTTCCAATACGAGATGCTGTTGTTGGAGGCGCTGTCCGCCGTCGCCAAGCGCGGCCAGGACGAGATTCTGTATCTCACCGATCCCGACGCCAGTCTTTACAACATGGTGGCGACCGGCGCGGTGACCTATGCCGGCCTGCCCATGCGACCGATCACCGAGCCGCGCTACGCGCAGCCATCGACCGCGGCGTTCCTGAAGGAGGTTCCCGCCCCGCTGCGGGCCGACATGAGCGTCATCCAACTGGATCGCGACCGGGCGCGGCGCCTGCGCCGCATGGGCGTCGACTGGCTGTTCCAGTTGTCGCAACACCCCTTCGCCTTCGAGACCCACATGCCGTTCGTGATGCCCATCCACGATCTGCAGCACCGCATCCAGCCGGAATTCCCCGAAGTCAGCCTGTACGGACAGACCGAGTTCCGCGAGTACATGTACCGCAACGCCTGCCGTTTCGCGACGCTGGTCCTTGTGGATTCCGAGCAAGGCAAGGCGGACGTGCTGCGCTTCTACGGCGATCTGATCGACGAGGACCGCATCCGCATCCTGCCCTTCTTCCCGCCCCCCCGGCACGCCGTCATCCCCGACGACGAGGACCCGCGCCGGGTGGCCGCCGAACTCCAGCTTCCGTCCCGCTTCTTCTTCTACCCGGCGCAGTTCTGGCGGCACAAGAACCACCACCTGATCATCGAGGCCCTGCGGCTGATCAAGGAGCGGACCGGCGAAGCCATCCCGCTGGTGCTGTCCGGGTCCTATGCCGACCGCGTGCGCGCCGAGAACTTCGTGGACGTGGTGAAGACCGCCCAGCGATCCGGGGTGGCCGATCAGGTGAGCTATGTGGGATGGGTGCCGGACGGCAAGCTGCCGGCGCTCTACCGTCTGGCGGCCGGGCTGGTCATGCCGACCTTCTTCGGACCCACCAACCTGCCGACCCTCGAAGCCTGGCATTATGGATGCCCGGTCATCACCTCGGACGTCCCCGGCGTTCGCGAGCAGACCGGCGACGCCGCCCTGCTGATCGACCCGCGTTCGCCCGAACAGTTGGCCGAGGCGATGGAGCTGGTGTGGCGCGACCCGGCCTTGGCCGCCGTCCTGGTCCAGCGGGGACGGGCGCGGCTGGCCACGTATGATTGGGACGACTTCGTGGCGCGGGTGGCCTCGATCGTCGACGAGGCGAGCGCCCGCTTGCGCGACGGACGCGCGCCGCGCTATCCCGAGGCCGGGCTATGACGGCGCAATGGGTCGAGCGGGTCGAATCCGAAGGGGAGCAGCTCGCGCTGATCGTGCGCGCCGGTTTCCACGAGCCGGGCGTCCATTTCTTCACGCCCGACCACCTGTCGCAACAGCTTGCCCACATGCGGCATCCGGCCGGTCATGTCATCGAGGCGCACGTCCACAACCCCGTGCGCCGCGAGGTGCAGTACACCCAGGAGGTCCTGATCCTGCGCCGCGGCCGGCTGCGCGTCGACTTCTACACCCCGGCCGGCGCCTATCTGCTGAGTTCCGTGCTCGAGGCGGGCGACATCATCCTGCTGACCTCGGGCGGCCATGGTTTCGAGGTCCTGGAAGAGATCGAGATGATCGAGGTCAAGCAAGGCCCGTTCATCGGCGCCGTGGACAAGAGGCACATTCCGGGCATCGCCGCCGCCGATGTCCGTGTCGAGCGCTCCGCCGGATGATTCCGGTTTGCGAGCCGCTGCTCGACGATCAGGCGCGGGCCAATGTCGCCGAGGCCGTCGCCACCGGCTGGATTTCCTCGGACGGGCGCTTCATCGCGGCGTTCGAACGGAACTGGGCGGCCTATTGCGGGGTCGAGCACGGCGTGGCGGTGTGCAACGGCACCGCCGCCCTGGCGGTCGCCCTGCGGGCGCTGCGGCTGGAGCCCGGCTCCGAGGTCGTCCTGCCCAGCCTGACCATCATCTCCTGCGTGCTGGCGGTGCTCGACGCGGGCTGCGTGCCGGTGCTGGTCGATTGCGAACCGGACACCTGGTGCATGGACGTGGCGCGCGTCGCGGCCCGCATCGGCCCGCGCACCCGCGCGGTGATGCCGGTGCATCTGTTCGGCCATCCGGTCGACATGGCGCCGCTGTCCGCCTTGGCCGAGCGGCACGGCTTGGCGATCGTCGAGGACGCGGCCCAGGCGCACGGCGCCGAATACCAGGGGCGCCGGGTCGGCGGCCTGGGAACGCTGGGCTGCTTCAGCTTCTACGCCAACAAGATCGTCACCACCGGCGAGGGCGGCATGGTGGTGACCGCCGACCCCGTCCTGGCCGAGCGGATGCGCGACCTGCGCAATCTGTGCTTCCGCCGCGACCGCCGCTTCCTGCATACCGAGATCGGCCACAATTACCGCATGACCAACCTGCAGGCGGCGATCGGGGTCGCGCAGGTCGACCGGATCGAAGACCATCTGGCGCGCAAGCGGCGCATCGCCGCCCTTTACACCGAGCGCCTGCGCGACGTGGCCGGCCTCGCCTTGCCGGTCGAGCGGCCGAACACGCGCAATGTCCACTGGATGTACGCGGTGGTGCTCGACGACGGCGTGCCGTTCGACGCGGCCGCCTTCGCGGCGCTGCTGCGCGAGCGCGGCGTCGACAGCCGTCCGTTCTTTCTGGGCATGCACGAGCAGCCGGTCTTCCACGACCGCGGCCTGTTCGTGGGCGAGCGCCACCCCGTCACCGAGCGGCTGGCGCGCCGCGGGCTGTATCTGCCGTCCGGGCTGGGCTTGACCGAGGCCCAGATCGACACCGTCTGCGCCGTGGTCCGGGAGATCGTCTAGATGACCGAAGTGTTCGGAAACGATTACGCCGCCGCCTATGACGCGCTGTATGGCGACAAGGACTATGAGGGCGAGTGCGACCTCGTCCTGCGCCTGCTGGCCGCCCATGGCGGGGCGGGCGCCGGGCGCCGCCTGCTCGATCTGGGCTGCGGCACCGGCAACCACGCCTTTCCCCTGGCGCGACGCGGCCACGCGGTGACGGGGGTCGACCGCTCGCCGGACATGCTGGAGCGGGCGCGCGCCAAGACGGGGCAAGGCGCCCCGGCGCCCGCGTTCCATCAAGCCGACCTTCGCGACCTCGATCTGGGGCGCCGCTTCGACGCGGTGCTGATGATGTTCGCGGTGCTGGGTTATCAGCACGAAAACGCCGACCTGCTGGCGGCCCTGCGCACCGTCCGCCGCCATCTCGAACCGGGCGGGCTGTTCGTGTTCGACGTCTGGAACGGGCCGGCGGTCTTGACGGATCGGCCGGGACGGCGCGTCCGCCCGGTCGAGACGGCCGGCGGCCCGCTCGTGCGGACGGCGGACAGCCGGCTCGACGTGGCGCGCCAACTCTGCCATGTCCGCTTCGCGCTGCGAGGCCCCGACGGTTTCGAGCGCGCCGAGGAGCACACCATGCGCTTCTTCTCCCCGCCGGAACTCGATCTGGCGCTTGGCTGCGCGGGGCTGCGGCTGCTCGATCTGCGAAGCCTTCCCGACGGCGAAGGCCCGCCCGACGAGCGCGCCTGGACGGTGATCGGCGTCGCGCGGGCGCTTGTTGGCCCGGATGCCGCGTGCTAGCGTCCCCCCATGCGAGACGTCGTCAGCCTGTCGGCCTTTCCGAAGTCGGGTGTCACCTATCTCGGCTTCCTGCTGTTCCACTGCGTCTTCGGCCAGGATCACGAAGCCGAGCTTGCCGATTACGAGAAGACGTTCGTGATCGACATCCACGCCTACCCCGACGCGCCCTTCGCCCGGCCCGAGCCGCCGCATTTCATCAAGTCGCATTACTCCTACCGCCCCGACCGGCCCTTCGTGGACCGCACGGCGAAGGCCATCTACCTGATCCGCCATCCGATCGACGTGATGATGTCGGCGTGGGATTTCGGGCAGTTGGTCCGCGCGGATGGCGCGCCGCCCGGCGATCCGACCACCGATCCCGCCTTTCGCGCCCATCTCCGGGCGTGGCTGGAGACCGGCGGGGCGGGCTTCGATTTCGCCGGAACCTGGGTCGAGCATGTCCGCTCGTGGCTGGGCCAGACCGACATCCCGGTGCTTCTGGTGACCTATGGCGACCTGGTCGACCATCCCCGGCGGGAACTCGCCCGCATCCTGGCCTTCCTCGATCTGACCATTTCCGACGAGCGGCAGGCGCTCGCCATCGAGCGAAGCTCGATGAGGGCGATGGCCCAATTGGAAGACGACGAGGTGCGCGAGCATCGCGAGGGGGTGTTCTTCTCGCCGCGGTTCGCCGCCGGTTTCGATCGCGGCCGGCGTTTCATCAACAAGGGCTATCGCGACAGCTATCGCACGGTGCTCACCGACGAGGAACGCGCCATGGCCGACCAGCGCTTCGGCGCCGCGTTGAAGGCCCATTTTTCCGAGAAACCATGACCCGAACCCACATCATCGCCGAGATGGCCTGGTCGCACGACGGCTCGCCCGAACTGGCGGCGGCGATCACGCGCGCCGCCGCCGCGGCCGGCGCCGACGCCTTGAGCATCCACGTCACCCACATGCCCGACTACATGGTCCCCCACTACGGCACCGGACCGGGGCGCGTCTCGGCGGGCAAGGAGACCCGCCCGATCTTCGACTATCTAAGCGACATCGCGCTGAGCTTCGAGGACTGGACGAACATCGCCCGACTGGCGCGCGAGGTCGGGCTGGACCTCGTCGTCATGCCCAACGACACGGCCAGCCTGCGCTTCGCCGAAACGCTGGCCCCGTCCGCCTGGGTGCTGTCGGCGGCCTGCTTCGAAGAGGCCGAGTTCATCGAGGAGGTCGGCCGCCTGGGTCGTCCGGTCCATCTGCGGGTCGGCGGCGCCACCCTGGGCGAGATCGACACGGTGATCGGGCTGCTGCGCGGCGCGGGCACCGCCGACATCACCTTGCTGTACGGCCATCAGAATTACCCGACGGCCATCGAGGACACCGGGCTGATGCTGCTCGCCGGCTTGAGGGACGCCTTCGGGCTGCCGGTCGGGCTGGCCGACCACATCGACGCCAGCGACGACGCCGCGATGGTGCTGCCGCTGCTCGCCCTGCCGTTGGGCGCGGTCCGCATCGAAAAGCACATCACCCACGACCGGGCCAAGCGCGGCGAGGATTTCGAATCGGCGCTCGACCCGGCCGAGTTCCGCCTGTTCGTCGAGCGGGTCCGCAAGGCCGAGCGGGCCTTGGGCTCGCCGCTGCTGACCGGCCTGGGCGGCAACTCCGCCGCCTATCGCGCCAACTCCCGCAAACGGCTGGTGGCCGCCCGCGACATCGCGGCCGGCGAGGTGATCCTGTCCGGGATGCTGGCCGCCAAGCGCTCGGACGAGGGCGCGCCGGCCTCGGACAAGCCGCGTCTGGTCGGCGGGCGGGCACGCGTGGCGATCGGAAAGGATCGCGGCGTCGACCTCGCCTCGGTGACGCGGGAGGGGTGATGCGCGCCGGCATTCTTCTTTCGGCCCGCGACAAGGCGACGCGCCTGCCCGGCAAGGCCCTGCTGCCGCTCGCGGGCGGCACCGT
>JADGAL010000075.1 GCA_015232025.1 Alphaproteobacteria bacterium | reverse complement strand
ACCAGGCGGGGGGGGCGCGGCGGCGCTTGGGCTGCGGCCGCTCGTCCTCGATTTCCTTCACGCGTCGCATTTGGCGTTCTCCACCATCCACGTCACCAGTTCCGGAAACGAAATGCCGCACCACGCGGCGATGTCGGGGACCAGCGAGGTGCCGGTCATGCCCGGTTGCGTGTTGACCTCCAGCACCACCATGCGGGGCGCCGGGCCGGTGTCGTCGTAGCGCAGATCGGTGCGGCTGACGCCCCGGCAGCCCAGCGCGCGGTGGGCCTCGATCGACAGGCGCAGCGCCAGGGCGTAGTCGGCCTCGGGCAGCGGCGCCGGCATCAGGTGGCGCGATCCGCCCGGCGCGTATTTGGCGGTGTAGTCGTAGAAGCCGCGATCCGAGGTGATCTCCAAGGCGCCCAGGGCGCGCTCGCCCATCACCGCGACGGTGATCTCGCGGCCGGGCACGAACTCCTCGACCAGCATCTCGGGGGCGGTGGCCACCGGATGGGGCGAATCCGCCATGACGATCTGGACGCCGACGCTCGATCCCTCGTTGATCGGCTTGACGACGTAAGGGCGCGGCATCGGATCGCCGGCTGCCAATTCGGCGGCCGAGACGACGCGGCCCACCGCCACCGGAATGCCGGAGGCGGCGAACAGGCGCCGCGCCACCGCCTTGTCCATCGCCATCGCCGAGGCCAGCACGCCGGAATGGGTGTAGGGGATGGCCAGCACGTCGAGCAGGCCCTGGATGCGCCCGTCCTCGCCGAAGCTGCCATGCAGCGCGTTGAACACCACGTCGGGGCGGGGATCGAGGGCGGCCTCGAAGGCGGCCAGCCCGCGCGCCAGATCGACGGCGCGCACGGCGAAACCCGCCTCGCGCAGGGCCGCGACCACGGCGGCGCCGCTGTTCAGCGACACCTCGCGTTCGGACGACCAGCCGCCCATCAGGACCGTCACGCTTTTCATCGCTCGTTCCTCACGCCGACGCGCCGAATTTCCCAACGCAGGCTTACGCCACTGGTCTCCAGCACGCGCCTGCGGACCTCTTCGCCCAAATCCTCAAGGTCGGCGGCGGTCGCCTCGCCCTCGTTGATCAGGAAGTTGCAGTGCTTTTCGCTGATCATCGCGCCGCCGCGCCGCAGGCCGCGGCAGCCGGCCTTGTCGATCAACTCCCAGGCGCGGACGCCTTCGGGATTGGCGAAGGTCGAGCCGCCGGTGCGGCTGCGCAAAGGCTGGCTGTCCTCGCGGGCGGCGCGGATATCGGCCATGCGGTCGCGCACGGCGGCGGGATCGGCCGGCCGGCCGCGCAAGCCGGCGGCGGTGAAGATCCAGTCCTCGGCGACCGCGCAATGGCGATAGCCGAAGCCCATCTCGGCGGGCTCCAGACGGTGGACGCGGCCCGATCCGTCGACCGCCTCGGCCCAGGCCAGCACGTCCTTGACCTCGGCGCCATAGGCGCCCGCGTTCATGCGCAGGGCGCCGCCGATCGTGCCGGGCACGCCGCTCAGGAATTCCAGTCCGCCCAGTCCGGCCTCGCAGGCGGTCAGCGCGACATTGGCGTCCAGCGCGCCGGCCCCGGCGACGATCAGTCCGTCGGCCAAGGCGGTGACGCGGGCGAAGCCGCCGCCCAAGCGGATCACCACGCCCGGCACGCCGCCGTCGCGCACCAACAGGTTCGAGGCGACGCCGATCACCGTGACCGGCACGCCCTCGGGCAATTCGGCCAGGAAGCGCGACAGGTCGTCCAGGTCGGCCGGGCGGAACAGCGCCTCGGCCGGGCCGCCGACGCCAAACCAGGTCTGGCGGCCCAGCGGCGCGTCGGCCGCAAGACGGCCCCGCACCCGCGGCAGGCGATCGATCAGATGCGGTTGGGGGCGTTGGGCGGCCATCATTCCCCCGGCTCCCCGATGGCCGGCTCGGCCTGGGCGATCAGGTCCATCTCGCCGGGCAGGGCGTGCGCCCAATTGGTGATGCTGCCGGCGCCCAGGCAGACCACCAGATCGCCGCGCCGGGCGTGCTCGTAGATCAGCCCCGACAGGGCGGCGGGGCTTTCCAGCGCCAACACCCGGCGATGGCCGTGGGCTTGCAGGCCCTTCAGCAGGGCGTCGCGGTCGATGCCCTCGATCGGCGCCTCGCCGGCCGGATAGACGTCGGACACCACCACCATGTCGGCGTCGTTGAAGCAGGTGCAGAATTCCTCGAACAGGCTTTGCAGCCGGGTGTAGCGGTGCGGCTGCACCACGGCGATCACGCTGCCCATGGTGGCGCTGCGCGCGGCGCGCAGCACGGCGGCGATCTCGACCGGGTGGTGGCCGTAATCGTCGATCACCGTCACGCCGTTCGACTCGCCGGTCTTGGTGAAGCGCCGCTTGACGCCGCCGAAGCCGCCCAGCGCGGTGCGCACCACCTCGTCCGAGAAGCCCATCGCGTTGCCCACCGCGATGGCGGCCAGCGCGTTCAGGACGTTGTGCTCGCCATACATCGGCAGGCGCACGTCGCCGATGGTGCGGGTGGTGCCGGCGGCGCGGTCGGTGATCGAGACGTCGAAGCGCGCCCCGCCCACCCCGATGCGGATGTTGACGGCGCGCACGTCGGCCTGCGGGCTGGTGCCATAGGCCACGATCTTGCGGTCGGGAACCCTGGGGATCAGCGCTTGGACCTCGGGATGGTCGATGCACAGGGCGGCGAAGCCGTAGAACGGGATGTTCTCGACGAAGGTGCGGAACGCCTCGCGCACCTTGTCGAAGGTGCCGTAGAAATCCATGTGCTCGGGGTCGATGTTGGTGACCACGGCGATGGTCGCCGGCAGCTTGGTGAAGGTGCCGTCCGACTCGTCGGCCTCGACCACGATCCACTCGCCGGCCCCGAGCCGGGCGTTGGTGCCCCAGGCGTTGATGATGCCGCCATTGATCACGGTGGGGTCGATGCCGCCGGCGTCCAGCATCGCGGCGATCAGGCTGGTGGTGGTGGTCTTGCCATGGGTGCCGCCGACCGCGACCGCCCATTTCAGGCGCATCAGCTCGGCCAGCATCTCGGCGCGGCGCACCACCGGGATCAGGCGGGCGCGGGCGGCGCCGACCTCGGGATTGTCGGACTTCACCGCCGACGAGATGACCACCACCTTGGCGTCGCCCAGATTCTCGGCGGCGTGGCCGATCGCGATCTGGATGCCCAGTTCGCGCAGGCGCTTGACGTTGGCGGTCTCGGACAGGTCGCTGCCCTGCACGCGATAGCCCAGATTGCGCATCACCTCGGCGATGCCGCTCATGCCGATGCCGCCGATGCCGACGAAATGGATGGTGCCGATGGTCAGGGGCAGGGTTCTCAAGGCATCGCCTCCATCACGGAATCGGCCAGACGAAGCGCCGCGTCCGGCCGCCCGGCGGCGCGGGCGCAGGCTGCCGCCTTGACCAGGGTGTCGGGCTGTTCGAACAGCGAGCGCAGGCGCGAAGCCAGCGCCTCGGGGGTGAAGGCGGGCTGCGGCATCAACCAGCCGCCGCCGCACTCGTCCAGGGCGTGGGCGTTGGCGGTCTGGGGGTCGTCGATGGCGTGCGGATAGGGCACCAGGATGGCCGGCCGGCCCAGCGCGGTCAGCTCGGCGACCGTCGAGGCGCCGGCCCGGGCGACCACCAGATGGGCGGCGGCCAAGCGCTCGGGCACGTCGCGGAAGAAGGTCTCCAAGATCGGAGCCAGCCCCAGCGCGGCATAGGCGGCGCGGGCGCCCTCGATGTCCTCGGGGCGGCATTGCTGGCCGATGTCGAGGCGGGCGCGCAAATCCTCGGGCAGCAGGGCGATGGCGGCCGGCAGGACCTCGCTCAACACCCGCGCGCCCTGGCTGCCGCCCAGCACCAGCAGGCGCAAGGCGCCGTCGGGACGCTCATAGGGCACGTCGCGCATGGCGGCGACGGCGGGGCGCACCGGCATGCCGGTCTGCACGATGCGCGCCTCGGCCGGCATGTGCAGCACGTTGGCGTAGCAGGTGGCGACCCGGCCGACCCGGCCGGCCAGCAGCCGGTTGGCGCGGCCCAGCACGGCGTTCTGCTCGTGGATCAGGGTGGGCAGGCCCGAGCGGCTGGCCGCGAACATGGTGGGCAGCGAGGCGTAGCCGCCGAAGCCGACCACGGCGGCGGGCTTTAAGCGGCGCAGCAGCGGCCCGGCCTGCAAGGCGCCCCAGGCCAATTCGGCCAGACCGCGCGCCCGGCTCGCCAATCCGCGCCCGGCGACGCCGCCCGCGCTGATCCGATGGGTTTCCAGGCTGCCCAGCGTGCCGCCATAGGCTTGGCCGCGCTTGTCGGTGACCAGGGCGAGGCGCAGGCCGCGCGACAGCAACTCGGCGGCCAGCGCCTCGGCCGGAAAGACGTGTCCGCCGGTGCCACCGGCGGCGAGGACGATCAAGCGGGTCATCAGTCGATGCCCTCCGGGTCGGCGCGGCGCCGGGTCAGCGCCAACACCATGCCCATGCCCAGCCCCAAAGCCAGCAGCGACGAGCCGCCATACGAGATGAAGGGCAGCGTCATGCCCTTGGTCGGCATCAGGTGCAGGGTCGAGGCCATGTTGACGATCGATTGCAGGCCGAACTGGACCAACAGGCCCGAGGTCGCCAGCAACACGAACAGGTTCTCCTCCTCCAGCATGCGGGTGAAGCCGCGCAGCACCACGAAGGCGAACAGGCCGACCACCAGCAGGCAGGCGATCAGGCCGAATTCCTCGCCGGCCACCGCCATGATGAAATCGGTGTGGGCGTCGGGCAGCACCGCCTTGACGCGCCCCTCGCCGGGGCCGCGGCCGAAGATGCCGCCGTCCTGGAAGGCTTGCAGCGCCTTGACCACCTGGAAGCTGTCGCCCACCGAGGGGTCCAGGAAACGGTCGATGCGGCTGGCGACGTGGGGAAAGACGAAATAGGCGGCGACGATGCCGCCCAGGCAGATGGCCGCCACCAGCACCACCCAGATCAGGTGCAGCCCGGCCAGGAAGAGCTGGGTGCCCCACACGGCGGTGACCACCAGGGTCATGCCGAAATCGGGCTGGGCCAGCAGCAGCGCGCTGACCAGACCGAACAGCCCGATGCTGATCCAGGCGCCGTGGAAGTCGGGAACCCGGCGCGACTCGGCGAACATCCAGGCGGCGACCACGGCGAAGCTGGGCTTGACGAATTCCGAGGGCTGGATCGAGATGCCGGCGACGCTCAACCAGCGGGTGGCGCCCTTGATCTCGACGCCGACCACCAGGGTCAGCGCCATCATGGCCAGCGAGCCCACGAAGGCCACGGCGGCGAGGCGGCGCACCTTGCGCGGCGTCAGCAAGGACACCGTGAAGATCACCGCGACGACCAGCGGCAGGAAGGCGAATTGCCGGCGCACGAAATGAAAGCTGTCGGTGCCGATGCGCTCGGCCACCGCCGGGCTGGCGGCCATGGTCAGCAGCATGCCGACCGCGATCAGGGCGCCCAATGCGGCGATGGTCCAGCGATCGACGGTCCACCACCAGCGCCCCAGGGTGCTGGTATCGGTGCGCGAGGCGATGCTCATGCCGCCACCTCGCGCACCAGTTGGCGGAAGACGTCGCCGCGCTGCTCGAAGCTCGCGAACTGGTCCCACGAGGCGCAGGCCGGCGACAGCAGCACCACCGCTCCGGCGACCCGCTCGGCCTGGGCCATGGCGTGGGCGCGGGCGACGGCGGTGCCCAAATCGCCGCATTGGGTGAAGGCGACCTTGCCGTCGAGCCGGCGGCCGAAGGCTTGGGCGGCCTCGCCGATCAGGAAGGCGTGGCGGATGCGGCCGAAATGGCGCTCCAGCGCGTCGATGCCGCCCTCCTTGGGCTGGCCCCCGGCGATCCAGTAGACGTCCTGATAGCAGACCAGCGCCTTCTCGGCGGCGTCGGCGTTGGTGGCCTTGCTGTCGTTGACATAGAGGACGCCGTTGACCGTCCCGACCAACTCCTGGCGATGGGCGAGGCCCGGATAGGTGGACAGCGCCTCGCAAATCTCGTCGGGGTCCATGCCGGCGTGCCGCGCGGCGGCGAAGGCGGCGCAGGCGTTCTGCCAATTGTGGCGGCCGGGCAGCGAGGCGATCTCGCGCAGGTCCAGGCAGGGAACGGCGTCGTTCTCGGTGTCGTCGATCAGCACCCCGTCGGGGGCGTAGACCCCGCCCGGCACGCGGCGCTCGGCCGAGATGCCGACCGCGTGCCACCGGCTGGCCGCCAGGATGGCCATCAACACGCCCCGGCAGGTCGGATCGTCCATGCCGACGATGGCGGCGTGGCCGGGCTTCAGATAGCGGAACAGCCGGCGTTTGGCGGCGACGTAGCCCTCGATCCCGCCATGGCGCGCCAGATGGTCGGGCGTGATGTTGAGCAGCACGGCGACATCCAGTTGGATGCTGTCCAGAAGCTCGATCTGGTACGAGGACAGCTCCATCACATAGGTGCCGCCGGGATCAAGCTCGGGCATCGCCAGCGCGGCGGTGCCCAGATTGCCGCCGGCCGCCGAGGACAGCCCGCAGCCTTGCGCGATGTGGCCCAGCAGGGTCGTGGTGGTCGATTTGCCGTTGGTGCCGGTGATCGCCAGGAATTGGCAGTCGGGGCGGGCGCGGCCCAGCAACTCGACGTCGCAGACCATCGGGATGCCGCGCGCGGCGGCGGCCTGGGCCACCGGATGCGGCGCGGGGTAGGTGTGGGGGATGCCGGGGCTCCACACCAGCAGGGCGCAGCCGTCCAGACCGCCGGTCAGCGGATCGGCCAGGGTCAGACCCTCGGCGAGCGCCGCGTCCCGCTTGCCCGAATCGTCGTCCCACGCCCGCACCACGGCGCCGCTGGCGGCCAGGGCCAGCGCGGTGGCGCGGCCCGAGCGGCCCAGCCCCATGACGGCTGCGATGGTTCCGGCGAGCGAGGGGACGGCGATCACGGCCTCACCTCAGCTTCAGGGTGGACAGGCCGGCCAGCGCCAGGATGCTGGCGATGATCCAGAAACGAATGACCACGGTGGGCTCGGCCCAGCCCTTCTTCTCGAAGTGATGATGCAGCGGCGCCATGCGGAAGACGCGCTTGCCGGTCAGCTTGAACGACAGCACCTGCACGATCACCGAGACGGTCTCCAGCACGAACAGGCCGCCCACGATGGCCAGCACCAGCTCGTGCTTGGTGACCACGCTGATCGCGCCCAGCGCGCCGCCCATCGACAGCGAGCCGGTGTCGCCCATGAAGACCATGGCGGGCGGCGCGTTGAACCACAAAAATCCCAGCGCCGCGCCGACCAGCGCGCCGCAGAACACCGACAACTCGCCCGCTCCGGCGACGTAGTGGATTTGCAGATAGTTGGCGAACAGCGCGTGGCCGACCAGATAGGCGATCAGCGCGAAGACGCCGGCCGCGATCATCACCGGCACGATGGCCAGGCCGTCCAGCCCGTCGGTCAGGTTCACCGCGTTGGACGAGCCGACCATCACGAACACGGCCAGCGGCAGATAGAACCAGCCCAGGTCGAGCAACACGTTCTTCAGGAACGGCACCGCCAGCGTGTCGCTCATCGCCGGGTCCTTGGTGACCGCCATGATCCAAACGCCCGCGACCAGCGCGATCGCCACTTGGCCGATCAGCTTGACGCGGCCCGGCAGGCCCTTGGAATTGCGCTTGGTGACCTTCAGGAAATCGTCCAGGAAGCCGATCAGGCCGTAACCGGCGGTGACCATCAAGACGACCCAGACGTAATGATTGGTCAGATCGGCCCACAGCAGGGTCGCCACCGACAAGGCCAGCAGGATCAGGAAGCCGCCCATGGTGGGCGTGCCCTTCTTGGTCAGCAGGTGGCTTTCCGGCCCATCGGCGCGGATCGGCTGGCCCTGCTTCTGCTTCATGCGCAGCCAGCGGATGACTCCCGGCCCGGCCAGGAACGACACCAACAGCGCCGTCATCACCGCCCCGCCGGTGCGGAAGGTCAGGTACTTGAACAAGTTGAAGACGGAGAACTGGTCCGCCAGGGGAAAGAGGAGGTTGTAAAGCATGTTCTCAGGCCTCACCCAGCAGGACCTTGACGACCCGACCCATGCGGCTGCCCGCCGAGCCCTTCACCATCACCACGTCGCCCGGCAGCAGCGCGGCCTTGACCGCGGGCGCCAGCAGATCCGAACTTTCGGCATGGCCGCCGCGCAGCGATGGCGGCAGCGCCTCGTGCAGGGTCCGCATGCGCGCGCCGGCCGTGAACACCAGATCGATGCCGCGCTCGGCGAGCGGCGCGGCCAGCGAGGCGTGCAGCGATTCGGCATGCGCGCCCAGTTCCAGCATGTCGCCCAGCACGGCGATGCGCCGCGCGCCCTTGGCCGGCTTGGCCAAGGCCAGGGTGTGGAAGGCGGCGCGCATCGACACCGGGCTGGCGTTGTAGCTTTCGTCGATGATCTCGACGCCGCCGCCCGGCAGGGCCAAGCAAAAGCGTTCGCCGCGGCCGTGCGGCGGTTGCATGTGGGCCAGACTGGCGGCGGCGCGGGCCAGATCGGCCCCGGCGGCGCGGGCGGCCAGCAGCACGCACAGGCTGTTCATCACCCATTGCAGGCCGGGCACGCTTAGGCGATAGGCGACGGTGTCGTCGCCGACCAGCGCGAAAACGCTCGAGTTCTTCGGGTCCAGCGCGCAGTCCAGCAGACGGGCGGCGCTTTCGATGTGCCAGCCGAAGCTGTCGACGCGGCCCGCTCCGGCGGCCCGCGCGGCGGCGGACAGCCGCTCGAAGAAGGGGTTGTCGCGGTTCAGCACGACGGTGCCGCCCGCCTCCAGCCCGGCGAAGATTTCGGCCTTGGCGTCGGCGATCTCGGCGATCGAGGCGAAGAATTCGCAATGCACCGCCTCGACCGTGGTGACCACGGCGACATGCGGCCGGGCGAGCAGCGACAACGGCGTCAACTCGCCGGCATGGTTCATGCCCATTTCCAGAATGGCGAAGGCGCAGTCGGCCGGCATGCGCGCCAGACTCAGCGGCACGCCCCAGTGATTGTTCAGGCTGCCCTCGCTGGCATGGGTGGCGCCCTGATCGGACAGCACCCGCTTCAGCATCTCCTTGGCGCTGGTCTTGCCGACGCTGCCGGTCACCCCGATGATCCGCGCCGAGGTGCGGGCGCGGGCGAAGGCGCCCAGCGCGCCCAGGCCGGCCATGGTGTCGGGGACGACCAGCAGGCGCGCCGTGTCGCAGCCTTCGGGAATGCGGTGGACCAAGCCTGCGGCGGCGCCGGCCGCCAGCGCGGCGGCGACGTATTCGTGGCCGTCGAAATTCGGCCCCGCGAGCGCCACGAACAGATCGCCGGGCTTCAGGGTGCGGCTGTCGATGGACACGCCGGTGGCGGCCCAGTCGGCGTCGCCATGACGCCCGCCGGTGGCCTTCGCCGCCTCGCTCCGTGTCCAAAGCACCGTCATGGCTCCACCGCCCTCACCGCATCGCGCGCCACTTGGGCGTCGTCGAACGGCGTCGTGACGCCCTTCGCGGTCTGCCCGGATTCGTGCCCCTTGCCCCCCAACACCAGCACGTCGCCCGCCTCCAACTCGGCCACCGCCAAGGCGATGGCCCGACCCCGGTCGCCGATCTCGCGGGCGCCGGGGCAGGCGTCGAGAATCTGGCGGCGGATCGAAGCGGGCTCCTCGCCGCGCGGGTTGTCGTCGGTGACGATCACCCGGTCGGCCAGTTCGGCGGCGATGCGGCCCATCAGCGGGCGCTTGCCGGGATCGCGGTCGCCGCCGCAGCCGAACACCACGGCGAGGCGGCGCGCAGCATGCGGGCGCAGGGCTTTAAGAACCGTTTCCAAGGCGTCGGGCGTATGGGCGTAATCGACGAACACCGAGGCGCCGTTGGACCGCTCGGCCACCTTCTCCAATCGGCCCGGCACGCCCTCCAGGGTTTCCAGCGCGGCGGCGGCGGCGATCGGGTCGCCGCCGCAGGCCAGCACCAGGCCCAGCGCGCACAGGGCGTTCGACGCCTGGAAGGCGCCGGCCAGCGGCAGGTGAAGCGAGACGGCGCGGCCCAGCAGGACCAGCGACAAATCCTGGCCGCCGCCGGCCGGGATCGCCTGGACGATGCGCAGATCGGCCTCGGGCGCCTCGCCGAAGGTCAGGGTCTTCAGGCGGCGCGCGTGGCAGAAGCCCAGCACGCGGCCGGCATCGGGCGCGCAGACATTGACCACCGCCCCGGCGCCCTCGGGCAGCAGATCGCCAAACAGGCGCAGCTTGGCGGCCAGATAGGCCTCCATGTCGGCATGATAGTCGAGATGGTCGCGGGTCAGATTGGTGAAGGCGGCGGCGCGCAGGCGCACGCCGTCCAGCCGGAACTGGTCCAGGCCGTGGCTCGACGCCTCGATCGCCGCGTGGTCGATCCCGGCGGCGGCCAACTCGGCGAGGCCCTTGTGCAGGGCGACCGGGTCGGGCGTGGTCAATCCGCCGCGCGTCCAGCCGTCCGGGCCGACCACGCCCAGGGTGCCCAGGCTGGCGGCCCTCAAGCCCAGACGCGCCCAAATCTGGCGCGTGAAGGTGACCACCGAGGTCTTGCCGTTGGTGCCGGTGACCGCCGCGACGGTGGCGGGCTGGCGGCCGAAGAAGCGCGCCGCCGCCAGCGCGAAGGCGCGCCGGGGCAGGGGATCTTCGATCACCACGATTCCGGGCCGGGTGAAGCCGGGCGGCGCCAGCACCGCCACGGCGCCGGCATTGATCGCCGCCTCGACATGGGCGCGCCCGTCCGAGTGCGAGCCGGGCAGGGCGGCGAACAAAAAGTTCGGGCCGACGGCGCGGGAATCCGCGGTCAGCCCTTTGATCTCGGGATCGTCGGCGAGGGCTGGAAGGCCCAGAATGTCACTCAACCGCGACAATCGCCCGCTCCCTTGTCGAGGCCTTCTGAACCGGAACGGCGGCCTGCGCCTCGAGCACCGGGCCGATGCCCAGCATGGGCGCGATCTGCGCCACGATGCGCGAGACCGGCGGAGCGGCGACCCAGCCGCCCGTCGCGTAGCCGAAGCTCTCCTTGGTGCCGTGCGGCTCGTCGACCATCACCAGCACCACGTATCGCGGATCGTTCATCGGGAAGGCGCCGACGAACGACGACAGCAGCGACTTGGTGCGATAGCCGCCCGCGCCGCCGGCCTTCTCGGCGGTGCCGGTCTTGCCGCCCACCTGATAGCCGGGCACGTCGGCCTTGCCGCCGGTCCCCTCCTCGACGACCATCCGCATCATCTTGCGCATGTTCTTCGAGGTGCGGTCGTCGACCACCCGGCGGGCCGGGACGGGGGTCTGGGGGTCTTGGCGCAGCAGGGTGGGCTGGCGGAACCAGCCGCCATTGATCAGCGCGCCGACGCCGCTCGCCAGATGCAGCGGCGTCACCGCCATGCCGTGGCCGTACGAGATCGTCATGGTGCTGATCTCGCGCCAGGGCGAGGGCACCAGCGGCGAGCCGACCTCGGGCAGTTCGATGGCGACCGGGCGCAGCATGCCCAGGCGGCCCAGGAATTCCTTCTGGCGCTCGCCGCCCAGCGACATGGCCATCTTGGCCGAGCCGACATTCGAGGAATGCACCAGGATTTCCGCCACCGACATCGGCCGCTTCAGCGAGTGGTAATCGCTGATCGAGAAGCGCGAGATCTGGATCGGGTTGGTGGCGTCGAACACGCTGTCCGGGTTGGCGATGCCGGCGTCCAGCGCCGCCGCCGTGTTGAACAGCTTGAAGGTCGAGCCCATCTCGTAGACGCCCAGGGTGGTGCGGTTGAACCGCGCCTCCTCGGTGGCGGTGCTGGGCGCGTTGGGGTCGAAGTCGGGCAGCGAGACCATGGCCAGCATCTCGCCCGAGCGCACGTCCATCACCACGCCGGTGGCGCCCACCGCGCTGAAATCGGCGATGGCGCGGCGCAACTCGTCGCGCAGCACGGTCTGCACCCGCAGATCGAGCGCCAGGGCCAGGGGCTGACGGCCGGTCAGCGCCCCGTCGAAGGTCTTCTCGATGCCGGCGATGCCCTTGTTGTCCAGGTCGGTCATGCCGACGACGTGCGCGGCCAGCGGCCCTTGCGGATAGACGCGACGCTCGCCGTCTTCGAAATAAAGGCCCGGAATGCCCAGGGCGTTGACGTCGTATTGCTGGCGCGGCGTCAGATTGCGGCGCAGATAGATGAAGCCGCGCTCGCCCGACAGCTTGTTCAAGACCTCGGTGTGGCTGAGTTCGGGCAGCACGCGCAGCAGCTTGGCCGTGGCCTCGTTCGCGTCGAGGATCTCCTTGGGCTTGGCGTACAGCGACACGGTCGGCAGGCTGGTGGCCAGCAGCACGCCGTTGCGGTCGACGATGTCGGCCCGCTGCATGCGGTGGTCGACGGTCTGGGCCAGCCGGCGCTGGGGCTGCGAATCGGCGCCCTTCAGCACCATCACGTCGACCATGCGGCCGGCGATCACCGAGAAGGCGACCATGAACAGGGCGCCGGTGACGATCAGCCGCACATGGCCGGTTTCGACCGTCTTGCGCTGGGCGTCGGGCGTCTCGGCGGCGCGGCCGAACAGGGAGAACAGGCTCATTGCGCGATCCTCCCGGCGCGTTCGGCGGCCAACAGGGCCGGCGACTTGATGACGGTGACGCCGCCCATCGTCTGGGCCGGCGCGGCCGCCTGGGTGACCTGCGGCGGGGCGTAATGGGCCGGCGCCGACGCCACCGGGGCGGGCGCCCTGGGCGTGGTGTCGGGCCGGGTCGCGAAGAAGTCGGCCGGCAGCTCGAATTTGGGCGCCGCGACCACCCTGGCGGGGGCG
>JADGAL010000074.1 GCA_015232025.1 Alphaproteobacteria bacterium | reverse complement strand
CGGGCCGCGTGCCGGTGATCGCGCTGACCGCGGCGGCGCGAGACGGCGACGCTCTGCGCTGCCGCGAGGCGGGCATGGACGACCATGTCGCCAAGCCGATCGAAATGCCATCCCTGATCGCGGCGATCGCCCGCCAGACGCGGCAGGCCCTCGCGCCGCCATTGGTTGATCGCGACGCCCTGCTCAAGCTGTTCAAGCTGCTTGGACCGCGCTCGGGCGCCGAGATGATCGAGACGGCGCGCCAAGTCCTGACCGATGGTTTGGCCACCATCCGCGCCGCCCTTGGCGAGGGCGACGTCGACGCGGCGCGGCGGGCCGCCCATCGGATGACCTCGTCGGCGGGGCATGCGGGACTGGCCGTGCTGCGCAGGCGCCTTCAAGACATCGAGCGGTCCGCGCGGGCCGGGCGAGGCCCCGAGGTCGAGGCCCTGGCCGAGGGCCTTGACGATCTGGTCACGCGCTCGCTGGCCCAGTTGGACGGGGCTCGCCAGACCCTATGAGGCGCGTTCGAGGATCAGCGCCCGCAGGCGTTGCGGATCATAGGGCTTGACCAGCAGGTCGTGGCCCCGGGCGCGGATTTCGGTGGCGCTTTCGGCCGAGCTGTCGCCGGTTTGCAGGATGGCCGGGACGCGGCGCCCCAAGGCGGCGCGCAATTCCTCGACGGCGTCGATTCCCGAGGTGCCACCGCTCAGGCGAAGATCCGACACGATGACCGATGGTTGGGCGCCTTCCGCCACCCGGCTCGCCGCTTGGCGGCCGTCCCGCGCGGCCACCACCGATAGGCCCCAGCCCTCCATCAGCATCCGCATGGCGGTAAGCTGCATCGGGTCGTCTTCGATGACGAGCACCACCGTGCCTGAACAATCCTTGTGGTCCATGACGGCCTCCCCTTCGACTCCCATCATGACCACTCGCATGGATCGGGCCGCGCGGCAACCTATCCATAAGATTGAAAAGCGTCGCGCGACATGATCCGATTCGGTCAGCACCCGGTCCAGCGTGGTTCACGCTTTTCGATGAAGGCGTCGATTCCCTCGCGGGCGTCCTGGGCCATCATGTTGCGGGTCATCACCGCGCTGGCATGGGCATAGGCGTCGTCCAGGCCCATCTCGGCCTGACGGTAGAAGGCCTCCTTGCCGATCGCCAGGGTCAGGCTGGACTTTCCGGCGATCTCGCGAGCCAGCGCGTCGACCGCGCCGTCCAGTTCGGCGGGCGGCACGGCGCGGTTGATCAGGCCCAGGCGGGCCGCTTCGACGGCGTCGACCGGGTGGCCGGTCAACAGCATCTCCATCGCCGCCTTGCGGCCCACGGCGCGCGACAGGGCGACCATCGGGGTCGAGCAGAACAGCCCGATATTGACGCCGGGGGTGGCGAAGCGCGCCTCGGTCGAGGCCACCGCCAGATCGCAACTCGCCACCAACTGGCAGCCCGCCGCCGTGGCCATGGCGTGGACCTTGGCGATCACCGGCTTGTTCAGGCGCACCACGGCGGTCATCAGGCGCGAGCACTGGCTGAACAGCGCCTCGTAGGCCTCGCGGCGGGGGTCGGCGCGCATCTCCTTCAGATCGTGGCCGGCGCAGAAGGCGGGGCCGTTGGCGGCGATCACCACGACCCGCGCCGTCTGGTCGAGCGCCAGCCGGGCCAGCGCCTCCTCCAAGGCCGTCATCAGCCCGATCGACAGGGCGTTGCGGGCCTTGGGGCGGTTCAGCGTCAGGGTGGCGACACCGTCGCGAACGTCGCTGAGAAGGATCGGTTGGTCGACTGCGGTCATGGCGTTTCCCTCGGTTGCGCCTTCACTTTGCGCTTGGGCTCCAGCGCCGATCAAGGGGGTTCCGTTGACGTAAACGGAATGGCGGGACTATGATCGCGCATGACACGCATCTCCGTCGACGCCTTCGAGGCCCTGATCCGCGATCAGCTTCCGCTGGTCGAGCTGTTCGGCATCCGCACCGTCTCGATCGGCGAGGGGCTGGCGACGCTCAGGATGCATTACGACCCCAGCCTGCTCAGGCCGGGCGGCACGGTGGCCGGCCCGGCGCTGATGGCGTTGGCCGACGTCGCGATGTACGCCGTGGTGCTGGGTCTGATCGGGCCGGTCGAGCTGGCGGTGACCACCAATCTCAGCATCAACTTCCTGCGCAAGCCTCCCCCCCAGGACGTGGTCGCCGACGCCCGCATCCTCAAACTGGGCAAACGCCTCGCGGTGGCCGAGGTGCTGCTGCGCACCGACGCCTCCGACGATCTGGTGGCGCATGTCACCGGGACGTACTCGATTCCGCCCGAGCGGGATTAGGCCGCGGCCTTCCTTGGCTCGTCACCCTCGGCGAGATTCCCGCTTTCGAGCCTGTGAAGGAATTTGGGTTTCCGGCTTCATCATACGGCGCTCGTCACCCCGATATGGCACTCGTCACCCCGATATGGCACTCGTCACCCGGATACGGCACTCTTCACCCCGGCCAAGCGCAGGGCGACCGGGGTCCAGCAGTCAGAATGAGGGCGTGAGGGCGTGATCGCGTCTTGGTGACTGCGCGGGCGGTGGCTTTATGGCGTAGCGGCTCGCAGGCAGTGGGCGCGCCACAGGTTGTGGGCGATGGCCTGAAGCAAGGCGACGCATTTGACCTTGGCGATCGAGCGGACCCGGAGAAGGCCGAAGTTCCTGCCCTTGAGAATGCCGTTGATGGTTTCGATCCGTTTTCTGCGGCCGTAGATGTCCGCGGCATCGGGCTGGGCCATGCGTTGGCGCCAGGCTTTGATCGCCTCGGGTTCGGCTCGCCTTCGCTTCGCCCGGCGTTGGAGCGTGGCCGGTTTCGCGTCGGGCCGATCCGCCGGGACCGGCGAGTAGACCTCGGTTTCTCGCCCCGCCAGCGTCACTATATCGGCGCGGGTGGCATAGGTGGTATCGACCAGAACCCGCTTGGGGGCCGTGGCAAAGCGGCGCTTGATCTGATCGACCATCGGCCCCGCCAGACCGGCATCGTTGCGCCGGTCGGTGACATCGACAGCGATGATGACACCGGTCTCGGTGGCGGCGGCCAGTTGGACGTTGTAGCCAAGGCGGGTCGCTCCATCGGCGAAACGCATCGCACGGGCCTCGGGATCGGTGAGGCTGGCCCGCTCCTCGGCTTTTTTGGCCTCGGCCTTCTTGTGCCGCTTGGCCCGCTCCACCTTCTCCGCACGCAGCTTTTCCACGACCCGACGTGCGGCCTCGGCGCGACGGGCCACGTCTTCCGCCGCGCGCAGCCGGGCCGCCTGACGACGGCGCGACGACGCCTCCGGATCGTTGTCCACCTCGGCTTTCAGGGCCACCACCCGCTCGCGCGCCGCGCCTTCGATCCGCTCCAGCGTCGCCGCCCGCCGGAATTTGCCCCGTCCGGCGCTGGCCTTCACCTTGGTTCCGTCGATGGCGACTTCATCCATGGTGACGAGCCCCTCCGCCACCAACCCCGTCACGGTTTCCGTCAGCAACCGGTCGAGAATGTCGCCACTGCCAACGCGGAAGTCGCTCAGACCGTGGTAATTCATTGAAACGCCGCCGCACAGCCAGCGATACGCCGCGTCGCTGACACAGGCCTTCGCCACCTGTCGGGCGGAACCGACCCCTTCCAGAGTAGCGTAAAGCCACACCGCCAGAAGAATGCGCGGATCGGCCGGTGGGCGACCAGGGCCGCCCTCCTGCGCCCGGATCGACGCATAGAGGTCCGCCAGATCCAGCGACACTACGAAGGCCCAAACCACCCGCGCCCGATGATCGCTCGGGATCTGGCTGTCCAGATCAACCATGTCCCAGCGAAGCTGTGAGCGATCAACTTGACGAAACCGAACCTGCGCCATCGGAAACCCCCCGTTTCCCATAGAGAATCACAGGTCGGCCCTTGATGCCAATTCCTTCACAGGCTCTTTCGCGGGAATGACCATAAAAATCAGCCTGTTAGAGCACTCGCGCCGCCGGGAAGCGCACCGTCACGGTGGTTCCCTCGCCCTTGCGGCTGGTGATCGACAGCTTGGCGCCGTGCAACTCGGCCAGGCCGATGGTCAGCGGCAGGCCCAGCCCGGTGCCTTCGTTGCTGCGGGCGAAGGCGCTTTCGACTTGGCCGAAGGGGGTCAGGGCGATTTGCAGCCCGATCTCGTCCATGCCGATGCCGGTGTCGGTCACGGTCAAGGACAGGTCGCCGTCGGGTTCGCGCCGCGCCGCCAGGATGACCGAGCCGTCCGGCGGGGTGAACTTGACCGCGTTCGACAGCAGGTTGACCAGGATTTGGGTGACCCGGCGGCGGTCGGCGGTCAGCAGGGGCAGGGACAAATCGACGGCGGATGTCAGCTTCACGCGGCCCTTCTCGGCGCGGGCGCGGACCAGGCGCAGCGAGCTTTCGGCGACCTCGGCCAGGGTGACGGGCTCGTCGTGCAGTTCCAGCTTGCCCGCCTCGATCGCCGAGACGTCCAGGATGTCGGTGATCAGCTCCAGCAGGTGCTGGCCCGACTGGTGGATGCAGTCGACATATTCGAGATAGCGGTCGTTGCCCATCGGCCCGAAGATGCCGGCGGCGATCGCCTCGGAATAGCCTAAGATGGCGTTCAGCGGGGTGCGCAGTTCGTGGCTCATATTGGCCAGGAACTCGCTTTTCGAGCGGTTGGCGACCTCGGCGGTCTCCTTGGCGCGGCGCAGGCTTTCCTGGCCGTCGATCAATTCGGTGACGTCGCGCTGAATGCCGATGAAATGGGTCGCCTGGCCCGCCTCGTCGTGCACCGGGGCGAGGTGCAGTTCGTTCCAGAACATCGTGCCGTCGCGCCGCCAGTTGCGCAGGATGGCGCGCACCGGCCGACGGGCGGCCAAGCCGTCGCGGATCTTGGCCAATTCGCCCGAATCGTCACAGCCGTCGCGTTGCAGGAAGCGGCAGTTGCGGCCCAGCACCTGCGCGGCCTCAAAGCCGGTCAGCCGCTCGAAGGCCGGGTTGACGTAGATGATCGGATAGTCGGGGGTGCGGGCGCAACTGATGATGATGCCGTTGCTCGACGCCTCGATGGCGCGGTCGCGCAGGCGCATCGCCTCGGTGGCGCTTTTGCGCTCGGTGATGTCTTCCAGCAGCCAGACGGTGCCGCGACCGAGATCGTCGGGATCGATCGCCGAGCCGACGATGTAGGCCCACAACAGGCTGCCGTCCTTGCGCCGCATCCGCCGCTCGGTACGCCAGCTTTCGCCGCGTTGCAAGGCGGGATAGCAGGTCAGCCCGACCTCGAGGTAATCCTCGCGGCTGGGATACAGCATCTCGGTGGTCTGGCCGATCATCTCGTCGCGACCAAAGCCGAATATCTCCTCCAGCGCCCGATTGACCTGCTGGAAGCGCCGGTCCTTCAGGATGCCGATGCCGAAGGACGCGTGTTCGAAGACCAGGCGCTGCTCGGCCAAGGCTTGGCGCAGGCGCATCTCGGCCTCGCGCCGCTCGGTGACGTCGCGGCCCACCGACTGGAACGCCATGAGGCGGTTGTCGCGGCCAAACACCGCGCGGCGCCGCCACCAGTGATGGGCGACGCGGCCGCTGGGCAGCTCGAAGCTCTCCTCGCCGTCCTTCATCGCCTCGACGTTGGTGAAGCTGGCGAGATGGCCGAGGAAGCGGGTTCGGTCGGCCGGCACCATCAGGTCGGCCAGCCGCACGCCGATCAGCTCGCGCGGTTGACGGCCCAGGGCTTGCGCGTAGGCCTCGTTGACGAAGGTCACGGTGCTGTCGGGCAGGAAGCGGCAGACCATCTCGGTCTGCTCGTCGAACGCCTCGCGGTACTTGTCGCGCGACACCTTGATCTTGCAGGCGTGGCACTTCTCGTCGGTGGCGTCGATCAGGGTCACCACGATCACGCCGTCGCCCTGGCCGCCGGTATAGCTGACATCCAGCGTCGCGCCATCGGGCCGCGTCAGGATCGCTTCGCCGCGGGCGGGCAGGGGCGCGCGCCACAGATGCTCGAACAGGTCGACCATCTCGCCCGAGGGCAGGTGGACATGCGCCAGGGGAAGCTTGGCGCCGGACAACGCGGCGTCGGTGTGGCCGGTCAAGGCGGCGAACAGCGCGTTGTGGGAAAGCAAACGGCCGCCACGATCGACGATCACCGCCGGCAGTCCGAAAGCATCGAGGGCCAGGGACACCAGACCTCCATCAAATCGGATTCAATGTTTAATTTACGGTCATTTTTCCCAAAGAGTCCATTGCGGAATAACCTTATTCTAAAATCGCCTATCCCATCTGTCGCCACAGGTCCTGTCCGGCGACGGCGGCGAGCGCCGCGACCAGGGCCGTTTCCGTCAGGGTTCCGGTGCGAACCAGGGGCAGGCCGAACGGCCTTCGCCAGGGCCACAGCAGGGGCACGCCCGAGATGGTCAGGCCGTCTCCCGCCAGATGCGACAGATAGCCGACCACCACCGGCATCGCCATGGCGCCAAGCCCGCCCCACACCAGCAGACCCAGGCAGATCAGCACGGCGAGCAGGCTGTGGGTGACGCCGCGATGGCCGAACACGCCGGCGATCAGCATCGACAGCGGCCCCAGCTTGCGCCCCGCCCACGACTTCGGATGATCGATGTCGGGCAGCAGGGCGCCCAGCCCGGCTGCGCCCAGCATCAGCGGATCGTCGGCGGGGATCGACAGGGCCAGCGCCGCGACATGCCATGCCGCGGCTCCCAATACGACGTGCGATCCCGCCATCATGCCCCGATCCCCCCGACTTCGAGGCGCGATGGTACATTTCCCCACGCCGCACTGGAACGGCGGCGACAGACGTCGTAAAAAATAGGCGGATTTCGAAAAGGTGAGACGAATGACGGCGTATCGCTCCCGTACTTCCACCCACGGCCGCAACATGGCCGGAGCGCGCGGCCTGTGGCGCGCCACCGGCATGAAGGACGAGGATTTCGGCAAGCCGATCATCGCGGTTGCCAACTCCTTCACCCAGTTCGTGCCCGGCCACGTCCATCTGAAGGATCTCGGCCAGTTGGTGGCCCGCGAGATCGAGAAGGCCGGCGGCGTGGCCAAGGAATTCAACACCATCGCCATCGACGACGGCATCGCCATGGGCCATGCCGGCATGCTGTACAGCCTGCCGTCGCGCGAGGTCATCGCCGATTCCGTCGAGTACATGGTCAACGCCCATTGCGCCGACGCGATTGTCTGCATCTCCAACTGCGACAAGATCACCCCCGGCATGCTGATGGCGGCCCTGCGGCTGAACATCCCGGCGATCTTCGTCTCGGGCGGGCCGATGGAGGCCGGCAAGGCCAAGGTGGGCGGCAAGGAGATCAAGGTCGATCTGATCGACGCCATGGTGGCCGGCGCCGACGACCGCGTCTCGGACGCCGACGCGCTGGAGTACGAGCGCTCGTCCTGCCCGACCTGCGGCTCGTGCTCGGGCATGTTCACCGCCAATTCGATGAACTGCCTGGCCGAGGCCTTGGGTCTGGCGCTGCCCGGCAACGGCACGGTGGTGGCCACCCATTCCGACCGCAAGGAGCTGTTCCTCGAAGCCGGCCGCCAGATCGTGCGTCTGGCGCGGCGCTATTACGAGCAGGGCGACGAATCGGTGCTGCCGCGCTCGGTGGCCTGCCTCGAAGCCTTCGAGAACGCCATGACGCTGGACATCGCCATGGGCGGCTCGACCAACACCGTGCTGCATCTGCTGGCGGCCGCCCACGAGGCCGGGGTGCCGTTCGGGATGGCCGACATCGACCGCCTGTCGCGCCGCGTGCCGCATCTGTGCAAGGTGGCGCCCTCGACGCCCGACTATCACATGGAGGACGTCCACCGGGCCGGCGGCATCATCGCCATCCTGGGCGAGTTGTCGCGGGCCGGTCTGCTGCATCTCGACGTTCCCACCGCGCACGGCGCCACGCTGGGCGAGGTGATCGAGGCCTGGGACGTGCGCCGCAACAAATCGGCCAAGGTCTCGACCTTGTTCCGCGCCGGGCCGGGCGGGGTGCGCACCACCGAGGCGTTCAGCCAGTCGATGCGTTATGACGAACTCGACCTCGACCGCGCCAAAGGCTGCATCCGCGACCGCGAGCACGCCTATTCGCAGGATGGCGGCTTGGCGGTGCTGTTCGGCAACCTCGCGCTCGAAGGCTGCATCGTCAAGACGGCGGGCGTCGACGCGGCCAACCTGACCTTCTCGGGGCCGGCCGTGGTGTGCGAAAGCCAGGACGAGGCGGTCGCCAAGATCCTGGGCGGCGAGGTCAAGGAAGGCGACGTGGTGGTCGTCCGCTACGAGGGGCCGCGCGGCGGGCCGGGCATGCAGGAGATGCTTTACCCGACCAGCTATCTGAAAAGCCGCGGGCTGGGCAAGGCCTGCGCGCTGATCACCGACGGGCGCTTTTCCGGCGGCACCTCGGGGCTGTCGATCGGCCACGTCTCGCCCGAGGCGGCCGAGGGTGGAGCGATCGGCCTGATCGAGCCGGGCGACATCGTCGACATCGACATCCCCCACCGCACCATCGCGATCCGCGTCTCCGACGCCGAACTGGAACGCCGCCGCGAGGCCATGCGGGCCAAGGGCGACAAGGCGTGGCGGCCGGCCAACCGCGAGCGCCACGTCTCGCAGGCGCTGCGGGCCTATGCCGCGATGACCACCAGCGCGTCGCGCGGCGCGGTGCGCGACGTGTCGCAGGTCGAAAGGGCACGCGGATGAGCGCGGCCTTTTCCGAGGCAAACATCCTGATCGTCGAGGACAACGAGAACTTCAGTCGGGTCCTCGACGCCATCCTCAGGGGCGTGGGGATCGCCAATCTGCGCTTCGCGTCGGGTGGCGCCGAGGCCCTGGCCGCCCTGGCCGAGGCGCCGGCCGACGTGGTGTTCTGCGACTGGCGGCTTGAAGGCATGGACGGCATCACCTTCGTCCGCACCCTGCGCGGCGGGGCCGAGCCCAAGCTGGCCGCGACGCCGGTCATCATGGTCACCGGCCATGGCGACGACGCCCTGCGCGCCGAGGCCGAGGCGGCCGGCGTGACCGCCTATCTGGAGAAGCCGCTTTCGATGCGCGCCTTGCTCTCGGCGCTCGCCGAGGTGATGCGCGACCGCGGGACCGCCTGAGATGTGGTCCGACATCCTGGTGGTCGAGAACGGAACGCCGCGCCTGCATCCCGCCATCCATCCGATGCCGGACCTGCTGTCGCTAAGCCCCGAGCGGGTGCTGGAACGCTTCCGTGACAGCCAGCGCCAGGATTTCGACCTGGTGCTGCGCGACATGGAGCGCCCCGAGGGTGGCCTGGGCGCCACCTTCGCCGCGCTGCGCGAGGCGGCCGGCCCGGACGGCGCCTTCGCCAGCCTGCCGCTGTTCAAGGATGGCGGTCTGCGCGCCTTGTTCGAGGATGTCCACGACCACGTCATGGGCCATCCGGTGTGGCGCCACCCGTTCTTCCTGCGCGTCTTCGAGGGGCGCGTCACCGGCCCCCAACTGGCCGCGTTCTCGCGCCATTACTTCAACCAGATCAAGAACACGCGGCAATGCGTGGCGCTGGCGCTGGGCCGCTTCAACGGTTTGATGGGGCTGCCCTTCGGGGTGGTCAACGAGCGGCTGTCCGAGCTGACCCAGATCGCCCTGGCCCAGTTGATCGCCGACGAATACGGGGTCGGCGCGCACGGCCTCGACGACTACCCGCCGCTCGACCGGCTGTTGGCGGCGCGCACCCACATCGTGATTTACCGCCAACTGTTCGACGGGCTGGGCATCCCGTTCGCCGAGCAGGACGTGCCGATGCTGCCCGAGGTCGCCGACAACGTGCTGACCCAACGGCTGGTGGCGGGCCATCCGGCCTTCACGCCGCTCGAAGGCCTGGCCTCGGTGGGGCTGGGCATGGAATGGGGGGTGCCCGAATTCTTCTCGCTGCTGCTGGGCGGAATCATCCGCTGGGGCTGGAGGAACGACGCGCCGCTGACCGCCTCCCATCTCGAAGTGCTGTCGGCCCATGTGCGCTACGACGTGCTGCACGCCGTCTCGGTAATGGTGGTGACGGCGCTGCACATGCGCGACGCCGACGACCTCGCCGCCGTGAAGAACGCCTGCAACGCCCTGATGGCCAGCCGCCACGGCATGATGACCGGCCTATACGCCCACGTCTTCGGCGAACCCTGCGCCAGCTTGGCCGATATCGGCCTTCACGACCGCTGGCGCCTGACCGACCGCCGCATCGCCGAAACCCTCGCCCAAGCCCGCCGCGCCACCGCGCCGGGCACGGTGGCCGACCCCCATTACGCGGATCGCGCCACGCTGCCCTTCGTGTTTCGTTAGGGCTGGGCGACCCTTCGCCGTCATGCCCGTGCTTGACACGGGCATCCACGCGTCACCGCCCGTGCCAAGTGTTTCCAAGGCTGTTCCCGCGGAGCCGCGTGGATGGCCGGATCAAGTCCGGCCATGACGAGTGGAGAGGATGTTCTAATATCGGCGAGCCAAAGCAGGTGGGGAAACACCAAGGACACCAAGGACACCAAGGGGTGGCGAATTGCCCGTACAATCCCGTCCCTTGGTGACTCTTGGTGTCCTTGGTGCCTTGGTGGTGAATCTTTGTTCTGCTTACTCGTCCGCCCCCCGCCGCAGGGCGCGATCCCGATAGAGCAGTCGTCCCTCGCTCACCGCGCGCGCGACGAGGCTGCCGGGAACGTCACGGTCGGCGAGATAGTCGCTCCAACGGCATGGCACCACGTCGATGGGCAAGCCGCAGGCGACCAGCGGCGCGGCCACGGCCTTGTGACTCCAGGCGCCTTCGTCCGGCATCACCACCAGCAGATCGAAGTCGCTGTCGGGCCGGCCGTCGCCCCGCGCCCTGCTGCCGAACAGCCAGACCATCCGGGGGCGCAGGGTGGCGACGAGCCGATCACGCAGGAAGGCCAGCGCGGCTTGTTCGTCGCGGAATGGGCCGACCGGCCGGGCCGAGACGTCGGCCAGTAGATGGCGGACCTCGTCTTCACGGCCGTGCCGGAGCAGGTCGGCGACCGCCCGCAAGACGTCGCGGTGCTCGGGCTTGGCGCGGATCGACTGGACGGGCAGGGCCATCGCGGCTCCGTATTACGACTACACAGCAACGTAATACGTTGCCCGTCACCCTTCAAGCCCGGAACCCCAGCACCGTGACGTCGTCCCGGCGCGGGCTTGAGCCCTGATATTCGATCAGCGTCTCGGCGAAGGCCTCGGCCTGGGCGGACAGTGGTAGGGCGGCGTGGCGGGCGACCATCTCTTGGAAGCGGGTCCAGCCGAACGAGCGGCCGCGTTCGTCGGGTTGGTCGACGAAGCCGTCGGTGGTCAGATAGAAGGCGCGGCCGGGTGGCATGTCGACGACGTGATTGGTGAAGCGGGCCGGCGGCCCCAGCGAGGTGTAGCCCAGGCTGCGGCGGTCGCCCTTGACGCGGACCACGGTTTCGCCATCGGCCCACAGCAGCGAGTTGTGGGCGCCGGCATAGACCAAGCGGCCGGCGCGGCGGTCGCACCAGCACAGACCCATGTCCAGGCCCATCTCGGGCGCCTCGCCGCCATCGGCCTGCAACAGCTCGCGCACCGTGCGGTCGGTGTGTTCAAGCACCGAGGCGGGGTCCTTGCCGATCACGCCCATCGCCTGATCGAGCACGGCATGCGCCAGCATGGTGCCCAGCGCGCCGGGCACGCCATGGCCGGTGCAGTCGACCACGCCGACCAGAAAGCCGCGGCCGGCCGGCTGGCATAGATAGAAGTCGCCGCCGACGATGTCGCGCGGCTCCCAAAGCTGGAAGTGGTCGGACAGGGTCGCGTCCAGCACGTCCCGCTTGGGCAGGATGGCGCGCTGGATCAGCCGCGCATGTTGCAGGCTTTGGGCGAGGCGGCGGCTTGAATCGTTGGCGTCATGCATGGTCACACCGCCGCCAGCAGGCGCGGGGCGGGCTGGCGCCATGCGGCGAGGTCGTCGAGAATGGCGTCCTCGGCGCGGCCGCCGCCGACCCGCTCGATCTCGGGCAGGGCGCCGGGGCAGGTCACGTTGATCTCGGTCAGCGCGTCGCCCAGGAAGTCGAGCCCGGCCAGGAAGACGCCCCGCGCGCGGATCAGTCCCATCGCGGCGTCGACCAGTCCGCGTTGAACCGCGTTCAGGGCCGGCGCGGCGCGCAACGGCAGGTCGGGGCCGAAGGGCCGTTCGACCATCCCCACCACCCGGCGCGCGGTCACCAGAACCCGCAGATCCGAGGGATGGCCGCCATCCGGCGCGGCGATGAAGGGCTCGACCACCACCCAGCCGAACAGCGGCGCGATCTCGTCGAAGGCGGCGCGCAAGCCGGCGCCGTCGTCGAGCGTCAGATAGCGCACCCCGCGCGCCGCGAACAGCGAGGGCGGCTTCAGCACCACCCGCGACACGCCCGCCTCGCCAAGCCGCGCCGCGACCTCGTCGAGTTGCCCGGCCGAAAACACGCCGTACGACTCGCGCGGGCACAGTTCCAAGGCCGCCCGCTTGTCATGGACGGTCAGCACCGCGGCGGGCGGGTTGACGATGGTCGCCTCGACGCCGCACAAGGCGCGCAACGCCTCGTGATAGCGCAGCGCGGCGGCGGGATCGAGGCGCAGCCAGACCACGTCGCGCGGCTCGACCGGATGGCCGCGCAGGATCAGACGCCGGCCGTGGATCAGCATGTCGTCCAAGGTCGCCCACAGGACGGGCGTGCCGCGCCGCCGGTGGGCGGCCATCAGCCGCAGGCTGGAATCCCAGGGCTGGTCAAGGCTTTCCGGCGGGTCGCCCAGGAAAAACGCCCGGCTACCCTCCCACCCCGCGAAGTCGTCCATAAGGCCCTGCTCCCCGCCGCACGCGAAGAGTGAAGC
>JADGAL010000073.1 GCA_015232025.1 Alphaproteobacteria bacterium | reverse complement strand
GGCCGCAAGCCGTTCGTGGTCACGCACGACTATATCGGCCCCGACCGGCGCAAGGAAATCCGCCCCGGAGTCGATTCCGCGCCGAGCGTCGAAGTGCCCAATCCGTTGCGCGCCAAAGCCTTGTCGACCCAGGACGCCGCGTCGATCCAGCGGATGATCGACGCGGCGGCCTCGCGCATCAATGAATGCAAGATGGAACGCTACGCCATCCAGGTGAAGTATCTGGTGGACCGCATCATGCCCTGGTACGAAACACGGGGCGAGACAAAGGACTTGCTGGCCTATCTCGACCGCCTGCGCTTCGTCGGCGAGGATCTGAGCCGGCGGATGCGCGGCACCCCCTACGCCCATGTGTCCGAGTTGACCCTGTCGCTGGTCGAGTTGGTCAACCGCATGCTTCTCGACCCGGTCAATCCCGATCCCAAGGATCTGGAACTCCTGCCCAAGCTGTGCCAGGCCATTGGCCGCGCCTTCGATCGCGGCCAACAAACCGTCCAAGCGGCGCACGAAATCTCGCGCTCGCTGCAGGCTTACACCAAGCGCTGACGGGCTCCCCCGACGGTTGTCCCGCGGAACGAAGTCTCCGATCGCGGCAGATGGTCACATTTCGTCAAAATTTGTGCGATCGGACTTTTGCGCGACGGTCAGAGAGGTTATGGTTGTGGCGCTTCCTGTCGGCCATCGCGTGCAGGAACACCGCGCGTCGGGAGTTGGGGAACGCGACGGAGGGTTTTGGCCGACGGCAATAATAATCGACGAAGCAGGGGAGAGGATGCCCAGGTTCGTTGTCGTGATCGTCGGCGCCTTCATGGCGGCCGTGACCGTTTTCGCCGTGCTCGAAATGGTCATCGCCCGCAAGGCACAAGAGTCTGGGAACTTCGAGAGCGCCCGCCGGGTTCTCGCGTCGGCCCTGGAACTCGGCCGTCATACAATCGAGCAGGATGCCGGAGCGCTCGCCGCGGCGGCGCATGGCGTGATGAACGAACCCGGCGCGCGCGACGCTTTCGTCCGCCGCGACATCGACGTGCTGTCCCAACGAATCGGCCCCATCTTCGAGCGCCTGAAGGCGATGCAGCAGGTCAGCGCGCTTAGTCTGCGCGCCGCCGACGGCACGATTCTCTTCCGCGCCCACGCGCCGGGCCGGCGCGGCGGGGGACCGCTGCACGCCAGCTATTGGCGCGCGTCGGAAAGCCGGATGCCGGCGGCCGGGCTCGAGATCACCGAGGGCGGTGGCGGGGTCGGCGTCAGCGTGGTCTCGCCCTGGCTCGACGACCAGGGCACCCTGCTGGGCTTCGTCGAGATGATGCGTGATTTCGGCGGGCACGCCGGGCATCTGCGCCAGATCCTGGGCGTCGAGAGCCTGATCCTGCTCGACCGCGCGGCGGCGGGCGAGGACGCTTGGCGCGAGGCCAAGCCCGAACATCGCCTCGACCGGCAGGTGGTGGCCGGTGGCAGCATCAGCCTGACGCCCGCGCAATTGTCCGACATCCTGGCGCGGCCCAAGGACGACGTGGCGCTGGTCGATCTGCCGGGCGCCGAGTGGTTCTCGCTTTGGCTGCCGCTCACCGATCTCCAGGATCGCCCGCTGGGCGGCATGCTGGCCTTCGTGCAACCCGCCGCCAAGGGCTTCACGCGGGCCGGCGTGACCCAGACCCTGCTGCTGCTGGTTTCGGCGGGCGGCATGCTGACCGTCCTCTTCTATCTCTTGGCGGCGCGCGTCGACCGCGAACTGCGACGGTCGCAGGGGGATTTGGCGCGCGGCGAAGAGCGTTACGCCTTGGCCATGGAGGCGGCGGCCGAGGGGCTGTACGACTGGGACATCGCCAGTGGTTCGCTCTACGTGTCGCCCAGGGTCCAGGAGATCTTCGGCTTCCCGACCGAGAAGCTGCGCACCAATCTCGACTGGTTGGCGCATGTCCTGCCCGAGGACGCCGGCAAGTACCGCGACGCCGCCATCGCCTATTTCAAGGGCCGCGACGAGACGCTGAGCTGCGAGTACCGCATCGTCGACTCGGCCGGCGAAATCCGCTGGATTCAGGAGCGCTCGCTGGGCGCCCGCGACAAAAGCGGCCAGGTGACGCGGCTGGTCGGCTCGATCGGCGACGTCACCGAGCTGAAGCGCGCCGAGTCGGCGCTGATGGAGGCGCATCGCGACCTCGAGCAGCGCGTCACCGAGCGCACCATGATGCTGCACCAGACCACTCAGGCGCTGAAGCAGCGCGAGGAGCGTCTGCGCGCCATCATGAACGCGGTGATCGACGGCATCATCACCACCGACGAGCGCGGCGTCATCGAAACCGTCAACCCGGCCGTCGAAGAGATATTCGGCTATCCGGCCGCCGAGGTGGTGGGCCAGAACGTCACCATGCTGATGGCGCACGAAGACGCCGCCCGGCACGACGGTTATCTCGCCAACCACACCTCCGACCGCCCCAGCGTGATCGGCGTCGGCCGCGAACTGGTCGGGCGGCGCAAGGACGGCGCCACCTTCCCGCTGGAAATCGCCCTGAGCGAGGTGAATCTGGGCAAGCAGCGCCTGTTCATCGGCGTGGTTCGCGACATCACCCGCCGCAAGCAGGGCGAGCAGGCCCTGCGCGAGAGCGAACGGCGTTTCCGCAACATCTTCGAGCAGTCGGTCGAGGGCATTTTCCAGACCAGCCCGGACGGCGCCTACATCGAGGCCAATCCGGCGTTGGCCGCGCTCTACGGCTATTCCTCGCCCGAGGAGATGAAGACCCAGATCACCGACATCGGCCAGCAAATCTATGTCGATCCCCGGGCGCGCGACGAGTTCAAGCGGCGCATTAATTCGGAAGGCATCATCCGCGACGCCGAATACCAGCTTAGACGCCGCGACGGCGGCGCCGTTTGGGTGCTCGAGAATTGCTGGGCGGTCCGCGACACGGACGGCACGCTTCTCTATTACGAGGGCACCGTCCAGGACATCACGGAACGCAAGCGGGCCGAGCGCGAGATCGCCGAGAAACAGGCGTTGCTGCACGCCACGCTGGAGAACATCACCCAGGGCGTGGCCATTTTCGACCGCGACCGCCGCCTGCTGGGCGGCAACAATCTGTTCGAGCGCATGCTGGGCCTCGCGCCACAGCTCACCCGCCTGGGCACGGCGCTTTCCGATCTGGTCACCTTCTTCCGGGCGCGCGGCGACGCGGTGGGCGACGACTCGCCCGAGGCGCTGATGGCCGAGGGGCAGCCGCACGACCCGCCCAAGGGCGAGCGCGTCCTGCCCGGCGGGCTGGTGGTGCAGGTGGTGGCGCGCCACATCGCCGACGAGCGGATGCTGATCACCTATACCGACGTCACCGACCTCAAGCAGCACGAGGCCGAACTCCGCCGCTCGGAGGAGCGTTACGCCCTGGCGGCGCGCGGCGCCAATGACGGGTTGTGGGACTGGGATCTCGACCACGCGGCGGTCTATTACTCGCCGCGCTGGAAGACCATGCTGGGATGCAGCGACGAGGAACTGGGCAGTTCGCCCGAGGAATGGTTCGGCCGCGTCCATCCCGACGACCTGGACGAGTTGAAGGCGGCGATCGAAACCCATCTGTCCGGCGCCACCACCCATGTCGAGGTCGAGTTCCGCATCCGTCATTCCGATGGCCGCTATCGCTGGATGCTGACCCGCGGTCTGGCGGTGTTCGACCCGGCGGCTGGCCGCGCCCTGCGCATCGCCGGCTCGCAGACCGACATCACCGAGCGCAAGCGGGCCGAGCAGCAGCTTCTCTACGACGCGTTCCACGACGGCCTGACCGGCCTGCCCAACCGCGCCCTGTTCATGGATCGGCTGGGTCAGGCGGTCAGCCGCGCGAAGCGCAGCACCGACCGCACCTTCGCGGTGCTGTTTTTGGACGTCGACCGCTTCAAATACGTCAATGACAGCCTGGGCCATTCGGCGGGCGACGGCCTGATCGTCGCGCTGGCGCGCCGCATCACCGCCTGCCGCCGGGCCAGCGACACGGTGGCGCGGCTGGGCGGCGACGAGTTCGCGGTGCTGCTCGAGGACGTGACCAGCTTGGCCGACGCGGTCGCGGTGGCCGATCAGGTGCAGAAGGCGATCTCGACGCCGCTCTCGCTGCGCGGCCAAGAGGTGTTCCCCTCGGCCAGCATGGGCATCGCCTGGGGCACCAGCGAATATGACCGCGCCGAGGACGTGCTGTCGGACGCCGACGTCGCCATGTACCGCGCCAAGGCGGCGGGCAAAAGCCGGCACGAGATCTTCGAGAAGAGCATGCGGGTCCACTCGATCATGAAGTTGGGCCTGGAAACCGATCTCCGCCGCGCCTTCGAGCGCAACGAGATGGTGCTGTTCTATCAGCCGATCATGAAGCTGGAGACCGGCCGCATCGCCGGCTTCGAGGCGCTGATGCGCTGGCGCCACGCCCAGCGCGGCCTGGTCTCGCCGGCCGAGTTCATTCCGCTGGCCGAGGAGACCGGCCTGATCGTCCAACTCGGCTGGTGGGCGATGCAGGAGGCCTGCCGCCAGATGCAGACCTGGAACGAACGCTTCCCGCACGAGGAGAAGCTGTTCATGAGCGTCAACGTCTCGGCGCGGCAATTCAAGGACCCCGACCTGATCGACAACATGGCCGCGCTGTTCCGCGACACCGGCTTCGATCCACGTTGCGTCAAGCTCGAGATCACCGAAAGCCTGCTGATGGACAATCCGGCGGTGGCCGCCGATTGGCTGAAGCGGCTGAAGGCGCTGGACCTCTCGCTGGCCATCGACGATTTCGGCACGGGTTATTCCTCGTTGAGCTACCTGCACCGCTTCCCGTTCGACACGCTGAAGGTCGACCGCTCGTTCGTCAGCACCATGGTGGCGAATCGCGGAAACCTGGAAATCGTGCGCGCGATCGTCGATCTCAGCCACACGCTGGGCATGAAGGTGGTCGCCGAAGGCGCCGAGCGCGCCGAGGAAAGCGATCTGCTGCGCGAGCTGGGATGCGACTTCGTGCAGGGCTATTATTTCGGCCGCCCGGTCCCGTCCGAAGAGATCGAGGCCATGCTCGCCAATCTGGGCGTCAAGGAAATCGAGGCGGCGCCGGTCTGATCGCGCGGAATTATACCGGCGAGCCAATTGCTTGACTCGCCTCACTGGCCCCTGACCAAGCGGGCGCGGTGGAAAGTAGATGGGGGAACACCAAGTACACCAAGGCGGCGATTCGCCCGTGCGGCGCCGGTCTCTTTTTCTTGTAATGGCGGCCTTGCCGCCGATGGGTCAGTTCATTGGCTCGCCGGTATTACTTCATATAGCTACGCATGGCCGAAATGACTTGCTCTATTTCCCGCTGCCGTTGTTCGGGCGATAGGGCGTCCGAGCCAATATGCTCGCGAATCTGCCCTTCAAGTACCAACGCCATCAAACCCTTGACGGCCCCCTGGATCGCCGCGATCTGCTGTAGCACGGCAAGACACTCCACCTCGTTTTCGAGCGCGACTTCCAGTGCTTGAGCCTGCCCTTTGATCCGTCGCACGCGGGTCATCAGTTGCTTTTTGTCTCTTATCGTATGCGCCATGAGGCTTGTCCCGGTCTGATCGCCATGTATACTGGGGGGCAGTATATGAGCCCAACGAGGAAGATGGAACGATGTCCGCCCTTGTCCCGACGGAGATTCGTCAGCATACCCATGATTTCGATGACGGGAACCCACTGGCTGAACGGAACACCCGGTTGGCGGTGGCGTTGACCGTCACCATGATGGTGGCTGAGATCGTGGGGGGATACCTTTTCAACTCGATGGCTTTGCAGGCGGACGGCTGGCACATGAGTTCCCACGCACTGGCCCTTGGACTTTCCCTGTTCGCCTATCGAGCGGCGAGACGGTACAAGCATGACAACCGATTCGCTTTTGGGACATGGAAAATAGAGGTGCTGGGCGGATACACAAGCGCGATGTTTTTGGTTGGCGTTGTTGGGTTGATGCTCTTTCAATCGATTGACAGGCTGATAAGTCCTACGCAAATTCATTACGATCAGGCGATCTTGATCGCCGTGATCGGCTTTGCGGTAAACATCGTGTGCGCGGGGTTGTTGAAGGACCATCACGATCACGACCATCACCACGGCCACCACCATCATGATATGAACCAACGCGCGGCGTATCTTCATGTCGTGGCGGACGCCGCGACTTCGGTACTCGCGATTGTCGCCTTGTTCGGTGGAAAACTGTGGGGAGCGGATTGGCTCGACCCGGTGATGGGGATCGTCGGCTCGGTACTGGTTTCGGTTTGGGCGTACGGGCTTTTGAGGGACACGGGCCGTGTTCTACTGGACGCTGAAATGGACGCGCCGGTCGTCGCGGAAATTCACGAGGTCATCGGAGCAAGTCCCGTCAAGGCGGAGGTCACCGATCTGCATGTTTGGCGGGTTGGAAAAGGAAAATATGCGTGCATCTTGGCGTTGGACGCGGATGGAGATGTCAGTGCCGATGATTTCAGAAAGCAGCTAAGTATTCACGACGAGCTGGTTCATGTTACCGTGGAAATCAACCAGACCATGGCGCGTTGACGGCTTTAGTAGCCGGTATGGCCGTGGTGGTCGGCCAGCGACTTGTCGGTGACCAGGCACCAGACCAACTGGGCGATGGTCTCCGAAGCGATGACGGTGTGCTTGTTCCGCGTCGCGACCATCGATTCGCGCAACCAGCGTCGCAATTCGCCGCTGCCGGTCAGGTCGAAGATCACATCGATCGATTCGCCCATCCCGATGATTTCTTCCACGGTCATGATGCGGATGCCCCGGCGGCGGGCCATATCCTTGCCGGGCGTCTCTTCCATCTCGGAGATGCACATCACGCTCAGGCCCTTATGGGCGTGAGGCAACAACTCTTGTAGAAACTGGGTTCCCACTCGTCCCATTCCGACGATCGCGATATTGAGCACGTTCCCCTCCTCGCGCTTCTGTACGGGCGCCTGGATTTGGCGCATTCTACGCGCGTCTTCCGCATATTGCATCAGCCTTTCCGGCGGCTGCCGGTTGCGTCACGGTCGGAATTCATGGATCCTTTCACACATGCCGTCCTGGGAGCGACCATCGCGCGGGCGGGATTCCATCATCGGCTTGGTTGGCGAAGCATGGCGGTCGGCGCCGTGGTGGCGATGTCGCCCGATCTCGACATCGTGGCCGGCTGGCTGGGCGGCACCTTCGCCGAGTGGGCGCATCATCGCGGCGTCACCCATTCGGTTTTCGTGGCGGCCTTGGCCGGGCCGCTGATCGGGCGCGCCCTGGCCTCCCGCAGTCCGTCGTCGCGGCGCGATTGGATGTGGCTGTGCTTTCTGGCGCTGGCCTCGCACGGGCTGCTCGACATGATGACCAGCTACGGCACCCAGCTTCTGGCGCCCTTGTCGCGCCACCGTTTCGCGATCGACGCCTTGGCGGTGATCGATCTCGGCTTCACCTCGATCCTGTCGCTGTCCCTGATATCGCGCCGCGCCGCGCTGGCCGGGCTGGGTCTCGCCTGGGTCTACGCGCTGGGCGGCTGGGCGCTGAACGGCCAGGCCGAGACGTTGGCGGCGCGTGGCTTGGACGCCTCGGGCACCCGAACGGTGGCGGTCGACGCCTGGCCGACCTTGCTCCAGCCCCTATGGCGCCGCGTGGTGGCGCGGCTGCCCGATGGCCAAATCCTGATCGGCTTTCATTCCGCCCTCGACGAGCGGCCGATCGAGTGGCGGCCGATGCGCCCGGCGGATGGGCCGCCGGTGGCGGTGGTGGCGGCGACGCCCGAAGCGGCGCTGTTCGAGTGGTTCGCCAATGGCCGGGTGTTCTGGCGCATGGCGCCGGATGGCGACGGCACGCTGGTCGTCGAGGCGACCGACTACCGCTATGGGCTGCCCGGCGAGAGTGGCACCGGATTCTGGGGCATCCGCGCCCGTCTCGACCCGGCCGGCCGCCTGATCGCCGGTCCCGAGCCCTTCCAGGTGGCGCGCGCCGCGCCGCAAGCGACCATCGCGATGTTGTGGAACGGCATGCTGGGGCGGCGCTGACCCGCCGCCGGAACCGAGTCACCGCCGCCGCGCCACCACCTTTTGGTACAGCCGGCCGAAGCGCGTCTGTTTGCTCCACGCGAAGTCCTCCGGCCGGGACGCGAGGGCTTCGATTTCGCGGCTCCACAATTCCTTGGCGAAGGGTTCCAGGCGGTCGTAGACCCAGCTCATCAGCGGCTTCAGCGGGTGCAGCGGGGCGGGGCGGTGGTAGTCGACGAACACCACGCGCCCGCCGGGATTGAGGCAGGCCAGCAGGCCGTCGACGATGCGGCGCTTGTAGTCCAGCGGCACCTCGTGCAGCAGGAAGAAGCAGACCACCGCGTCGAAGCGGTCGGGCGGTTGGCGGGCGGCGTCGGCGAGGCGGGTCGAGGCGTGCGGATAGGGCGCCAGCTTGGTCTCGACGGCGGCGAGTTGGTTGGGGGCGATGTCCAGCACCACCAACTCGCCTTGCGGGCCGACCCGCTCGGCCAGCAGGGTCGAGAAGGGGCCGTAGACGCAGGCGGTCTGCAAGACCCGGCCGCCGGGCGGCACCTCGTCCAGCGCCCAGCGGATCAGCCGGCCGCTGTTGCCCCACAGGATGGCGTCGACCACCAGCGAGTGGTCGAGCAGCCGCTGATTGCCGGGGTCGAGATAGGCCCAGCGATAGGTGCTGCTCAAGTAGTCGGGGATCGCGTCGCTCATGATGCCGCGCTGGTTTGGGTGGCGCGCCGCTCGAACGCGTCGACCATGGATTTGAGGGCTTGGCGCGAGAAGCTGCGCGCGATGCGGTCGAGAATGCCCAAACGCATGTTGACCTCGACCAGCACGCCGGCGTCGCAATGGTGCTCGGGCAATTGTTCGAAGGTCCAGACGATGTGGAAATCCACCGCCTCGCCGGGGTCCGAGCGGATCTCGATCAGGCGCGGCCGGTCCAACGTGGTGTGCGAGCGGAAGCGCTGGCTGATCCCGCCGATCCGCACCACCTGGTCGGTTTCGTAGATGTGGCCCTGCCGCCCGATCACCCGCGCCGCCACCCAGCCGGGCACGAAGTGCGGGTAGTGCTCGACATCGGCGACGAGGTCGAACAACACGTTGGGGTCGTAAGGCAAAATTTTGTGGAAAGTGTGGCTGCTCGTCATGGGTCCGCCTGGCCGTTTCCGCACTGCAGAATAGCCCGTGGTCCTACCCAGGTCGAGGAAGAGCGTCATGCACCTCGTGAGAGGCGGCCATCCACCAAAGTGATGCGCCGATCGGCCATGGCGGCCAGGGTCGAATCGTGGGTGACGGTCAGCACGGTGCGGCCCTGGTCGTGGGCCAGGGCGCGGAAGGTCTCGAACACCGTGCGGGCGCTGGCGGTGTCCAGATTGCCGGTCGGCTCGTCGGCCAGCAGGATGGCCGGATCGTTGGCCAGGGCGCGGGCGATGGCGACGCGCTGGCGCTGGCCGCCGGAAAGCTGGTCGGGCCGCTTGTCGCGGTGCTCGGCCAGGCCCAACCCGTCGAGCAACGCCGCGGCGCGGGCGCGCATGGCGGGCTCGGGCAGGGTACCGCGCCGCCGCATGGGGATCAGCACATTGCCCAAGGCGGTGAATTCGGGCAGCAGGAAATGAAACTGGAAGACGAAGCCCAGCTTCTCCAGGCGCAGCGCCGCCATGTCGTCGGACGACAGATCGGCGGTCGGCCGGCCCTCGATCAGCACCCAGCCCTCGCTCGGCCGGTCGAGCAGGCCCAGCAGATACAGCAGCGAGGATTTGCCCGAGCCCGACGGCCCGGTGATCACCGCGAACTCGCCCGGCATCACGCTCAGCTCGACGTCGAGCACCAGGGTCACCGGCACCGCGCCGGGCAGCACGCGGGTCAGATGGCGCGCCTCGACGGCGGCCGGGGTGGTCACCCGCCGCCCCGCACGATGTCGACCGGATGCAGCTTGGCCGCCCGCCGCGCCGGCAGCCAAGCGGCCAGCGTCGCCGAGGCGGTGGCCGCCCCGCCCGCCGTGACATAGGCCCAGGGCGAGCGGTCGAGCACGAACCCCTGGCTGCGGACGAAGCCCTCGATCTCGAACTCCAGCGAGGCCATGAATTCGACCATGCCATAGCCCAGCAGAAAGCCGCAGGCGGTGCCGGCCACGCCGACCGCCAGCCCCTCCAGCACGAAGATGCGCCGCACGTCGCGCTCGGCGAAGCCGATCGACTTCAGGATGGCGATGTCGCGCACCTTCTCGAACACCACCGTCGAGATGACGTTGAAGATGCCGAAACAGGCGACGATCAGGATGGCGCTGACCGTCGAATACATGATGCCGTTCTGGATCACGAAGATGCCCAGCACGTTCTTCGACGCCTCTTGCCAGCTTTCGGTGCGCCAGCCGAACCGCGTTTCGATGCGCCGCGCCACCTCGTCGGCGCGCTCGATGTCGGCCAGCTTCAGGCGGATGCGGTTGATCGTGTCGGGGCGGTCTTGAAGGATTTGCGCCTTTTTCAGCAAGGCGTAGGTCTCGAAATTGTCGATCGCCGTGATGCCGGTCGAGAAGATGCCGACCACCTTCATGCGCATCGCCACCCCGGCCGGCGAGGTGGCGGTGACCATGTCGCCCAAGGCGGCGCCGGCCTTGTCGGCCACGCCCTCGCCCAGGATGATGCCGTTGGCCGCCGAGGACAGGTCGTCGAGCCGGCCGGCGATCAGGTCGTCGGCCAGCTTCGAGACCAGCCGTTCGCGCGAAGGCTCGATGCCGGTCATGCCCACCGAGACGTCGCGCGCCCCGAACCGCAGCAGCACTTGGCCCGACAGGGTGGGCGCCGCCGCTACGCCGGGCATCGCGGCGATGGCGTCCAGGATGGCGCGGGCGTCGCGCAGGCCGCGCGGTTCGTCGCGCGGCTCCAAACCCGACAGGCCGACGGCCGCCGAGGGATGGGCGATCTCGGCCGGCTGGCGCGGCGGGCGGCGGTATTCGTCGCGGATCAGGACATGCGGCTGGGTGTCGATCACCCGCGCCACGAAGTCTTGCTGGAAGCCGCGCATCATCGACGACATGCCGATGAAGAACGACACGCCCAGCGCCACCCCCAGGATCGAGACCAGCGTTTGGCGGCGGCGATGGGCCAGATGCGACAAGGCGATCGACAGGATCAGCGGCATCTCAACCCTCCGCCGGCAGGGGGCGCACCCGCGTTCCGTCCTCCAGACGGGCCGGCGGATCGGTGAGAATCTGGTCGTCGGGGGTCAGTCCGTCCACCACCTGGACCAGACTGCGCCCCTTGATGCCGGTCGTGACCAAACGCGCCACGGCGCGGCCCGAAGTCAGCACGAACACCCGGCCGTCGACCACCGCCTGGGCCGGCACCAGCAGCACGTCGGCCACCTCGCGCACCACCACGTTGACCTCGACGGTCATGCCGATCAGCAGCGGGGCGTCGTCGGGCAGGGACATGCGGACGCGGAAGCTTTTGCTCAACGGGTCGCCCTTGGGCGTGATCTCGGCGACCCGGCTCGTGAAGACGCGCTCGGGCCACGCGTCCGAGCGCGCCAGGGCGGTCTGGCCGACCGCGACGCGCGGCACGTCCTCCTCGTCGACCTCGGCGGTGATCCGCAAGGGCCGCGCCTGTCCGATCCAGAACGGCGCGTCGCCGCGCTCGACGACCTCGCCGACCTCGGCGTCGCGGCGCAGCACCAGCCCGTCCATCGGCGACAGCAGCAGCGTCTGGGCCAGCCTTTGGCGCGCCGCGGCGGTGGCGGCGCGGGCCTGCTCGGCCTCGCTGCGCGCCCGGTCCAGCGCGTCGCGGCTGGCCACGCCGCGTTGGGCCAGCGATTGCTGGCGGCCGAGTTCCTGTTCGCGGTAACGCTCGCGCGCCTCGGCCTCGCGCAGCCGGGCCTGCGCCTCGGCGTCGTCCAGGCGGGCCAGCACTTGCCCGGCCGCCACCGCCTCGCCGTCTTGCACGGCGATCTCGACGATGCGCCCGGCCTCGATCGGCGCGACCTTGGCCCAATGGACCGGCTCGACGGTGCCGGTGGCGTAAACCGCCTCGACCGCCGGCCCGATCACCGGCCGGGCGACACGGACCTCGGGCGAAAACCGCGGAAACAGCGCATAGGCCGCACCGGCGGCGAGAAGCGCTGCGACAAGGACTGGCACGATGCGCATGGACTCGATGCTACCGCGGGCGGCGGATTCCACCAATGGGGCGTGGTGGGTGTGGGGCGGGGCGGGCGCCGAGATGCGACTATTTCCCTTTTTATATCCTGGAAGCGCGGTGTATGAACGCTCCCGTTTAGATTTGGCGTAGCCGCATGAACGGGAGGGATCGAGCCGTGCCATTCACATTGAAGACGACGACGAGGATGACCTGTACTCTGGCGGCCTGCGCGCTGCTTGCCGGCTGCGACGGCTCGCCCTCCGACGCCGACATCAAGACCGCCATCCAAAACGACGTGCAGGCCGCCGAGCGGCAGGCATTCGCGATGATCGGCGACGACCCCCTCGCGAAGCAGGCCGCGGCGGCCCTCTTGCCCAAATTCCACGACGCCAAGAAGCTCGGCTGCTCGAAGGACGCGGGGGGCGGCGAGGCGTATGTGTGCGACATCGAGGTGACGGTCAGCATCGGCGGAGGCCAGCCTCAGACAAACGCGGCCAAGGTCCGCTTCGTCAAAGGCTCGAATGGCTGGACCTTCACCAAGGGATAACCGCGCTTGTCGCCGCGGCCGTCACTTCCTCGGGGGTGGCGCGCCGCGATGACAGTGGTAATCGCCCCGCTTTCGATCGTGGTGACAGCCCTTGTCATCCAGCCCACCGCCATGGGCGTGGATCGTGGTGGGGGTAAACACGGCCGCGGCGATCAGGGCGAGAAGAAGTGCGCGCATCGGAGCCACCTTTCGATCGAAT
>JADGAL010000072.1:1314-12919 GCA_015232025.1 Alphaproteobacteria bacterium | reverse complement strand
CGGCCAGCACCTCGGCCGGCTATCCGCGGTTCACGGACACTCCGGGAGTCGAGACCGGCCGGCGCAATCTGGCGATCTTCACCGCAGGATGCAATTTCCGCTGTGGCTTCTGCCAGGACTGGATTCACGACACCATGCTCAGCACCGGCGGCCCGCGCTTCACCCGCGACGAGATCGCCGACTGGATCGACGAGGCGACCACCTGTGTCAGCTTCTGCGGCGGCAATCCGGATATGCAATTGAACTCGGTGGTGGATTTGGCAGGGCACATCCGGACCCGGTTTGCCGGACGAACCATGCGCCTGTGCGTCGAGACCAACCTGACGGCCCCCTGGCCAGTCCTCGAACGCTTGGCCGAGATCGTTCTGGCGAGTGGCGGTGGCTTCAACGTCGGGCTGAAGGCGGGCAGCGAGGCGGTTCACCGGGCTCTGACCGGCGCCTCGAACGGGGCGGTCTGGCGTAATCTTGGCCTGCTGCATGCCCGTTTCGGCATGGGCGACGAGGTGGCGCTGTTGCGCCCGTCGCTGCTGTGTGTACCGGGCTATGTCGATGAGACCGAGGTCAGGCTGGTGGCACGCCGCCTGCTAGGGATCGATCCCGGGTTCAGTCTGGTTCTGTTGCCATGGTATCCCCGCTTCCTGACCACCGATCAGCCGGGGACCCGCACCTCGGAATTGGTCGATCTGGCCCGCGCGGCACGCGACGAGGGGCTTCGCCGGGTCAGTCCCGATCCCGACCAGCCGCCGACCGGCGACCGCTTCGTGCGCGCGTGATGGTGACTGATCAGCCGATCATCCGCCGGTAATCGCCATAGCCGAACTGTCGGGCCGAATGGGGCCGGCCGCCATCGACGATCACAATGCCGGGAGGGGCCAGACCATTGAAGAAGCTGGTCCGCACCATGGAATAGTGCGCCATGTCGAGAAGCTGCAGGCGCTCGCCGACGCGCAGCGGCCGATCAAACGAGAAGGTTCCGAAGACGTCGGACGCCATGCAACTGTTTCCGCCCAACGCATAGACGAACGGCCCGCCGGCGCCTCGGCGAGCCCCGAGTACCGCGGGCCGTCTGGGTATTTCGAGGACATCGGGGCAGTGGGCCACCACCGAGGCGTCGATGATCGCCACGTCGACACCGTTACGGACAATGTCCAGAACCTCGACCACCATCACGCCGCAGTCCCACACCACCGCGGCTCCGGGCTCCAAGAAGACCTCGACGTCGTGGCGACGACGCAGCCCGGCTATCACCTCGGCCAGCAGATCGCGTCGGTAGTCCGGATGAGTCAGGTTGTGGCCGCCGCCGAGGTTGACCCAGCGACACCGCTTCAGCAGCGGCTCGAAGTCATCCAGCGCGGCGACCACCCGCTCGAGATCGTCGGCGCCCGCCTCGCAGAGGGCATGCACGTGCAGCCCTTCCAGGCCGTCGAGATCGGCCTCGGCGACCGCCGCCGCCCTCGCTCCCAGCCGCGATCCCGGCCGACAGGGGTCATAGCACTCCGCCGTCGCCGCCGAGCGCTGCGGATTGACCCGCAGGCCAAGAGAAGGGCCGCCGCCGGACCCTTTCGTCGCCCGATGGCGTTCCCATTGCGAGAGCGAGTTGAGGGAAATGTGCGTGCAGATCCCGGCCACCCGCGACAGACTCTTCCGGTTCCAGGCCGGGGCGTGGGCGTGAATGGCGCGTGCGCCCAGTTCTTCGGCCAGAACGGCTTCATTGACCGAGCTGATGGACAGCCCATCTAGTTCGCCGGAGATCAGCCGGGCCAGTTCGGGAAAGGCGAAGGCCTTGAGCGACGCCAAAACGCGGCAGCCGGCTTGCCGCCGAATATTCTGGAGAACGGCAAGGTTGTGCCGCAATCGACCGGCGTCCACCAGATGGCTCGGTGTATCAACCGTCTCGGCAATCGACGAATCAAAGAACAAACGGGGATCGGACGGCATCGGATTTCCACAAAAATTGTGTCTACAACGGGTCGCATGGCGTGCGACCAGAGGTTATGATCGATGTACGCGAATAACTACCATATTGCCAATAGGCGATAATCGCGTCATAACCAGATGGCTACGTGCGGTAGCAAAACAGGTTGATATATGACGCGTTGGAATTCGGCCCGCCAATGAACGTTCTTGGAATTAATGTCGTTTATCACCAGCAATCGGCAGCCATTGCCGTAGACGGCGAAATTCTCGCGGCGGCCGAGGAAGAGCGGTTCACCAGAATCAAGGGTGGCAAGGAGCCACACGTCGACAACACTCTCGCTTTTCCCTTTGCCGCCACCGATTTCGTGCTGCGTCAGGCCGGGCTGCGCTTTTCCGAGATCGACATCATCGCCACCAGTTTCTCGCCAGAACTGCGCGCCCTTCATGCGGCGAAGTGGCGGAGTTTCCAGCCGGTTCTCGGTGGCGAATTCGAGACCCCCGACGGAGATCGCGCTTTTCGCGAACTGATCGCTCTCATCCCGGCGGTCATGGCGGCGCGTTACGGTGCCGCGCCGGCCTGGGTCGAGGCCCGCTTCCGCTGGGTGCCCCACCATCTTTGCCATCTGGCCAGCGCGTATTACGCTTCGCCCTTCGAAGCGGCGGCGGGGGTGGTGATCGACGGCATCGGCGAGTTCGAGAGCACCACCATCGCCGACTGCGCGCCTGACGGGCTGAGGGTGCTGCAGCAGGTGGAATATCCCAATTCTCTCGGCTTCGTTTGGGAGATATTGACCAACTTCCTGGGCTTCAAGGGTAATCTCGACGAGGGCAAGATCATGGGGCTGGCGGCCTACGGCAACCCCGAGCCGCTCCGCCCGGCCTTGCGCGAACTGATCGACATGGATGACGAGGGCCGGTTCGTCACTCGCCTCGATCCCCGTCTTCTCGATCACGATTACACCCCGCTCGAGCGGGCATTCGGATTTCGCCACCGCTTGCCCTACGAGCCGCTCGCCTGGCAAGGGCGCGACCGGCGCCACGCGGATCTCGCCGCGGCCCTGCAGGACATCACCAACGAAGTGTTTCTGAAGCTGGCGCGCCGCGCGCACGCCCTGACTGGGCGGCGTCATCTGGTGATCGCCGGGGGCGTGGGCCTCAACTGCGTTTCCAACGGCCTGGTCGCCGAGGCTGGTCCGTTCGAGGATCTGTACGTCCAGCCGGCCTCGGGTGACGCCGGAACAGCGGTTGGAGCCGCCCTGCACCTGTGTCACACCGAGGGGGGGCGCCGCAAGACGACGGTTCCGGCCGTGGCCACCCACTATCTCGGCCCGTCCTTCGACGATAACGAGATCCGGGAGGCGCTCAAGGAGCATCACCTCGACCACGAGCGAGTCGATCCGGCGGAGATGGCGGCCGACCTGCTGGCGGCCGGCCAAGTGGTCGGCTGGTTTCAGGGGCCCATGGAATGGGGGCCCCGCGCCTTGGGCAACCGCAGTCTGCTAGCCAACCCCACCTTGCCCGGCATCCGTCACGTCATCAATTTGAATGTCAAGCACCGCGAGGAGTTCAGGCCCTTCTGCCCGACGATCCTGGCCGAGCACGCGGCGAACTGGCTGGTCGCCACAAGGCCCTTCTGCCAAGCGAGCCGGGCCATGCTGGCCACCTACCCCGTCCGGCGCGAGAAGTGGCCCGAGGTCCCGTCCATTCTGCACCTGGACGGGTCGGCCCGCGTGCAGATCCTAAAACGCGAAGACAACCCTCTCTTTCATGATCTTATCGAGGCCTTTCGTCGGCGAACGGGGGTGCCGATGGTGCTCAACACCTCGTTCAACGACCGCGAGCCCATCGTCTGCACGCCCGCCGACGCCTGCGCCTGCTATCTGAAGACCCGCTTCGAGGCGATGATCCTCGGCCCCTATCTGGTACGCGGACCCAAGCCCTGGGAGCGGGATCCGGCCTTGACGGCGTTCGAACTCGAGGCGCGCCGCTTCGACAGCGTCGGCCCCTCATGAACCACAGCCGGACCAGAAAAAAGCCGACCCGTGGCAAAACGACCCGCGCGCAAGTGTTCATCTCCTACGCCCACGCGGACGCGGAGAAGGTGAGCCGGCTGTGCGAGGCCCTGCGGAAGAGGGGGGTGACATACTTCCGCGATGAGGAAAACCTGCTGCCCGCAAAGCTTTGGGACAAAGCGCTTCTCGATGCGATCCTGGATTCCAGCAATTTTCTCGCCTGCCACTCCAAGGCGACCTGCTCCAAGACGGAAGGTGTCCAGAAGAACGAGATCAGGGTGGCGAGGGAGGAAATCGCACGCAAAGGGGACGGATGGTTCATCCCCGTCTTTCTCGAAGATTGCGAGTCGGACGAGCGTCGTACGGCGGTGCGCCTGTACAAGGACTGGGAGGACGGAATTGAAACCCTGGTGGGACTTATGGATGCCCAGGGGGCTTCGCCTGCGGTTTCGGAGAAGATGCGGCTTGAAATCTGGGGCGACAAGGAAGCGGAACGCCTTCGCACCGAAATGCCGCAACCCTATCGGGATTTGGTCCGTAAGACTCTGCAACGCACCTCTCCGAACGATTTCGTGGAGAATATTCAGGATTATATCTGGGCATTCAAGTCTCTGGCGGCCCTCACCTTCAGTACCGGGTTGGCTCTGATAGATGCCTACCAGATCGATAGAAAAGTCGTGAAGCCAGACTTCGAACCGCTGCTCGGTCGGATCGTCAAAGACGATAGATGCGTCGATGTCTCTGACGTGGATAAATATTATCAGCTTGTGACGCAGGTCATTCCTGAATACGTCGAGCCTTATGTGGGCGACATGGATGATGACGTGTTGCGTAGAATGCATGATTTAGTAGCGGACAGCGGCATGACGGTCGACGTGCAGCAGAGAATAAGAAAGTTCAGATCGGCCAATCCCGTCACGGCCGCTTCGTACAGCGGTGTCGTGAACGAGTTTTTTCAAGACGTACAGGTTCTATTCGGCTACTGGCGCAATCTCAGGCTTGCAGCCATCGACACCCAGGGGAGGTTGCGCATTGACGGCGACTGCGCCGAGACGATCCGGATCGCCACCGAAACCGTGACGGCGGCCCGCGATGTGATGCGCGCGCTGAACCTGGTCGACAGCGGCTATCAATTCGCCGTGTTGGTGGACATGGACGCAGGCAGGGTGTGGCCGCTGACCCCTTACGTCGTGTGCGAACCGAAGGGGTCGAACGAAGCTGGCGAGACCTGTCATCACGTCTACCGGCCGCTGGAACTCATGCGGCACAAGACGGGCGAGGTCGGCGCGGCTTTCACCAGTCATCTGGAGAAGAACGAGACCAGCGAATATAAGCTCTGGAATTTCTGGGACACCGAAGGGTGGAAACAGGAGATTCCGCGGCTGGTCCGACTGAGGCCTGAGGACTGTGAAAACATTCGGCGCTATCGGGACAGGGCGATAGAGAACGTCGAGTTTCCGTTCAATGGGTCGACTTATCTGCCGGTATTGAACGGCCCCTCACCGGCCTTTCTGGACTGCCTCGGAAGCTGCGCGACGATCAAGGTCGCCGCGGCTCCCGATGGACCCTGTTTCGTCGCCAAGGTGTTGCGGCCCTCCAGTTCTGACGAGGAGCCCGAGTCCTTTGTCCGGGAACGGCGCTGTCTGGAGGAATGGTCTCCCAAGGTTCCCGGACTGATTTCCTTTCGTGGACATGGACGAACCAAAGGTAAACAAACTGCTTGGAGCGATCGTCCGTTTTTCCTGATGCCTTACGTGGCGAAGACGCTCAGGGACACGGTTCACGAGGTCAGGGAAGATCGCAAGCATGCTCTCGATCCCGCGAAAGGTGGCGGTTCGGTTTCACAGACACGGTTCTCTCTTCTCAAGTGTCTGGCTCGCTCCTTGTACATGACCGAGCGCGTCGCGGCGGCTCTGGTCGAAATCTACGAAAAAACTCGGCTTGAGGTGCGCGGACGTCAGGTTCACTTCCTGCACCGGGATATTCGGCCAGAGAACATCCTCGATGCCGAGGGTGGCGTGATCCACCTTTGCGACTTGAGTGCGGCCTATTTTCCCGCCCCCGATCAGCCGGTGGCCTTTGTCGATGAGGCCTTCGAAAGCCAATGTCACGACCACAGTCGCCTGTCGCGCCACTATTGCGCACCGGAAGTCTGGCAGGCGCCTTGCACGTTCAGTTCCAAGGCCGACGTTTTCTCTCTCGGTCTGGTGCTCGACGAATTGCTTTACGGACAGATGCGCGACGTACAGAAGATCGTCTTCGGACAGGCCGGAAAATCCGATCACCCCAGCCTCTATACGCCACCGGAAGACGCGGTGACTCGTGAACTGTTGGCCGACTTGAAAAGCTTCGCCGACGGCCAAGGCGCCGCTTTCGATTTGCGGGAGTTGGTCGAGAACGCCACCAACGGCCAGAGCGACCGCTACGACATGGAGTCGTTTCTCGCGGCCGTGGCTCGACACGGCCGTATCGTGCGCCGGTTCACCGCCGAGAAGTGCCGCGAGGAAATCAAAGCGGCGCTGAACAGTGACGAGTTGGAAACTCTCACGCGTGCCATCGGGACCGCGGCGGCCGCCTTCGGCAGGACGGTGGAGTTTCCGTTGCGACTGCGGATGGTCCGTTGCGAAGCGTGTTTCGACTGCGACAAGAAGGCTTATGTCGTGGACATTTCCGCCCAGCAACTGCCCTGCGCTCAACCCGTACTGGAACTGCTCAGCCGTCTGGAGACAATTCGTCCGAAAATGGGGTTGCTGGACGAGGCGCAGCACCTCGCCGTGTCCGAGGCCGAGGCACGCGAATTTCTCGGGGTGGTCAGCGCGGCTCTCGAAGCCTGTCCCGGCTTGATCGAACTTTCTCCGCTCGTTTGCGCCGAGGGGCAGGCTTACCAGCCGCACGACGACTTCCACGAAGGCGCCAAGAACTGGATGGATCTCGGAGGGGCCGGTGAAATCAATGTAGAGGCTCCGCCGCCCGAGCCCTTCACCGCCGACCGTCCGCCATCGCTCGGGCCGGTCGGGCCGCCGCCTAGCGGCCTACCGGAGCGAGTCCTCCATTTTCTGGTCACCAGACACGATCCCGCGGGTCACGATGGCCCACACCAATCGCTTCGAGGGAACGCATGAACGAGATCACCAAACCGGGCCTCGGCGCGGGCGCCGAGATCGACAGGCTTTTGAGCTACATCGCCGGCATTCAAGGCGAACTGCTCCAGCAGTTGAACGAAGGCGGGTTCGTGGACGACTTTGTGAAGGGGACCGAGGGGGCCTTCATGCATCTCGCCTTCGGGGCGGAAGCCGTCGTCATTCCCGTGGGGATATTTCATCATCTCGCCACTGAACTGTCGGTCAAGGCGGGCTTCGAGGGGATCAAGCGGAAGCTTGAGGACGACCCCCGCATGAGCCGCTTTTCAGTGGCGAGAATCCGCAACTCGGAACTGGCCGAGAGTTTTCGGCTGCTCTTTTCCGAGGTCTACGAAAAGCTTCTCGACAAGATCACGGACATCGAGAACGCGAACCCGGCTCCCTATGGTGATCGCCTGGTGCTGGATATCGAGTCCTGGCTTCTCTCGGCCATGGTCGACCTTGATGATGTCTACTTTCTTCGGCCGCAGGTCATCGACAAGTCCATCGCGAGAGAGCAGGTCGAACATCACAAAAACTTCGTCAGAGAACTCAGCGCCCGGCTTGAGACGCTCCTGCAAGTTCAGACCTATAATTTTCCGGACGGACGAAATCGAAGGGGGTGGTACGCGAGCATCCCCGTGATGAAGGCCTTCAGGGACTATCTGGATGGTCAGGGGGTCCAGGTTGCCAGGAAAGCGCTCAAGTCGCTCCCGGCGGCCTATGACAACGGCTGGAAGGAGGTTCTCGCCACGGTTCTGGACCATCCCAACGTCGTCGAGACCACACTGGTCTCGACACGGGCGATGATCGCTTTTCTAAGCGTGGCGAAGGGGGTCTACCAAAACCGGCCGCAAAGCTTGGCGGATGATGCGGCCGGAGAGGTCGTCGGGTTGATCGACAAGGTGGAAAAGGCACTGTTCCGAGACGACGTGTTCGCCAACTTCGTCCTTCAACGCTTGGCGTCTCTCGACGCGTCCGGCCGGATCGCGACCGAGGAGTACGATGCGACGATCCATCTTTTCGGTATCCTCTCCTTCGTCTTGCCGCGAGGCTATTTCTGCGACGACGATGAAATCGAGACTCTCAGGAAAAGGCTTCACGCCTCGGGCTTCACGGATAGGGCGTCCGCGATCGAGCGCATGATCGGCATTCTCGACGGCCCCTTCGGAAACGAATTGAAGAAGCTCAAGGGCGAGTTCGACAACGAAACCTATTTCGTCGCCTCGGCCAAGTTGGAGATTCTTCTGAACGAGGATCTGACGCCGCGATCCTACGGCGGCGCCGAAGCGCGGGAGGAGGCGCTTCCCGCTTCGGAGCGGTTCCCGTACATCCTCGCCCTGCCGCTGATGGTCAAGGCCCTGGCGCAGCTTCTGTTTGAGGAGCGGTTGCGCCTATTGACGGCAAGCCGTCCGGATGATTGGCCCTCGATCGCCTGGCCCGACTGGGTGCCGAAGCTTGAGCGGCAGTGTGGCGAAATGGCCGATGTGATGGTCAAGAAATTTTTGAAGCCGTCCCGCATGATTGAGGGGGCGCAGGGCTATGCCGGCCATTGGCGGCAGGACCGTGACCTTAGCGTCACCGCCGCGGTCTGTGACTCGCTGAGCATCTGGTGCGGCGCGATGATGATGAAGGCGGCGGTGGACGGCGATTACACCGAAGGTCGCGATCTTCCGGCGGTACAGCCGTCTGAGGATCAGCAGGTCTGCCTACGATTTTTCGAGATGCTGAAGCGATACACTCAGGGCGCCGTCGCAAGTCAAGGACGCCCCAACCTCGATGTACACGCCACTGTTCTCGACTGGCTGAGCCTAGTCCATCAGGTGACCCGGCACTGCTTTCCCGGTGCCGATCCCAACTATATCCAGACGCAATCCGCATTTTCGGACGTGAAGATGGGCTTCGCCGAAGTGGTGCAGACCGTCGCGCTGATCCAGAACCTGCACAGGTGCTATCCGAACGAGGACCGACTAGCAATCACGACCGAGGTTGTCGAGCACATGAACGACCTGCTCGGCCGAAGCAACGGCAAGGTGCAACCCAGCGCGAGTCTCCGTCATCTCATCCGCGACATGCGGCAGAAATACCCGAACGCCTTCCAGTGGGAAGCCGACAGCGAGCAGACGTGAGATGACCAACACCAGAAAGGGGGAACGCGCGAGCATGGCCGGCAAGACCACTCGGGGTACAATTCCCATCGTCAATATCGTCTGTTACTCGTACAAGGGGGGATCGGGCCGTTCGACGGCGACCGTGAACATAGCCTTTGAACTCGCACGCCAGGGAAAGCTGGTGGCCTGTCTCGACATGGATATCGGCGCCCCCGGACTGCACATGATCATGGGCGATTGGAACACGGACGCTAAGCACAAGATCGAGCGGAATGCGGGTGAAGTCGGTCACCAGTGCTTCCTCAACGAGCCGGCCCCCGGTTCCGAGGCTTTCGAGCGGCTCGAGCCCGCGATGCTCGACGTCAGAAAGTGCGTTCCAACGGCCCTCGAGGGGATCGGCGGCGGAGATTTGGCGTGCGCCGAGGGGGCGCTGCAATTCCTGTTCAGCTCGACCCGACAGAGGACGCTGCACGATCTCGCCAAGGACCAGGGCGAGGTGCGGCGATTCGTCGAGAAATACAGCCTGCTGCAAGAAATGCTGGCCGCAGCGGTCGGTGGTCGCAAGGACCGGGAAGTCTACCTGCTGGTCGACGCGCCCAACGGCATCACTCCAGTCAGCCTTCCCTTGCTTCAAAGGGCCGACCTTGTGCTGATGTTTTATCGCCACAGCCTGCAGCACGTCGAAGGCACCATCGAGGCCGGCCGCAAGTTGATCCACTATTTGACCGACGAGATGGACCGGCGCTACCTCAAGGTTCTGCTGGTCGGCTCTTGCGTTCCCGAACCGCTCATCGAGACGCTTCTTGCGGCTCGAGAACAGGTCACCGATGGTTATGCGCGGGACATGCTCGACCGATTTGTCAAGATTCGCGACAGTCTCACCTCCTTTCAGAACCGCTACCACGGTGCGATTAGAAAGCTGAGTGAGGACATTGTCGAAGACCAGATTCTGAAAGTGCTCGAGCAGCCTCTGACCGCGCAACTGGCCGACGACCTGCCCGGTTTCGCCGACACATCCGCAGTGACGCTCAACAAGGTAAAGGCCATCGTCCATGACATCGTGCGGTACGGTAATGAGGTGGTGCGCCTGAAGGGATTGGCCGCCGGGTCGCGCTGAGACAGAGCCGGCCTGGGAAATTCGAGCAGGACGATAGGTGGATTTCCTGCCTGAGAGCGGTGAAGGTGCCGCAGACCAGAGGGCATGATTGCACGCCGGTTCGCCCGCCGGGCGGAGTGGATGCGCCCATGATCACGCCGCCGTAAGCGGATAAAGCAGCCGGTCCACCGTCAGCAGGACCCGCCCGCCGGGGTCGACCGTCGAGTCGAGCATCAGCGAAATCGCCCAGACCGCGCCCCGCGTATCGGGCTGGACCCGATCCAGCCACGTCGTCAGCGCGTCGGCGATGGTCCGTCCGGTGTCGCCGTCGAGGGCGAGGTTCGGAAACAGCCCGGCCGGCAATTCGCTGTACAGCGGATCGGGGCCGTCGACCAGCGGGTGGACGTAGGACGCGCCCACGGTGAGCGTCAGACCGGGAAGGCGCAGGGCGGGGGGAAACAGTTGGTCCAGCGCGGTTTGCAGGGCGTCCGCGAGGCTCGCCCCGCTCAGCGCGAAGGGGCTGGGACGGGTGATCGAGGGGGTGACGATGTCGGTGGCGGTGACCGTCGCCGTTCGGTAGACGAAGCGCGGGTCTGTGGCCGGTCCCTGGGGACCAAGCAGGTCGGCGTTGCGGACCACCTCCAGACTGGTTCGGGCGTTCTGGACCGCGCCGACAGTCAGATCCGGCCAAGCCAACGACAGGACCGGCCGGGTTCCGGCCGGCAGCGCCACCGCATTCAGCGGCCGGAACGTCGCCTGGTTCGGGTCGCTGGTCGGCGTGTCCAACACCATCGGAATCGCCCGCCCGCCGACCGTCTCGCAGGCCAGTTTCGGCCAGGGAAGCGTCGCGCCGAGGCGCGTCAGCACGACCGTGTCGAGCAACCGGTCGGTCTTTCCGGTCGTCGTGACCGCCACCGCGAAGGCGTGGCTTTCCGCCGGCACCCAGTCGTCATCGTCGGCCGGATCGATCGGATCGTTGGGCAGGCGCACCGCCCACGCGTCGGCGATCCGTTCGGCCAGATCGGCGAAGGTGGTTACCGCGTTCGCCACCTCGGGCCGCGCCGATCCACCCGGATCGCCCAGCGAGTCGAGCAGGCCGTTCAGATCGTCCGCCACCGCCACATACTGGGCCAGCGCGGTGAACAGGTCCGATCCGGCGGCGGCGCGGGCTTTGGCGGGCGGGGGGCTCAGATTGAAGGCCACCGTCACGATGACCCGATCCTGCGGCGCGTGGTCGTGCGAATAGACCAGCCGGAAGGTCCAGGTCGCCGCCGTCGCCAGATCGGACGGCGCCGTCGGCGCGCCGTTTTGCGACAAGAGCAGCGGCGCCGTCGGAAAGGATTTCAAAGC
>JADGAL010000072.1:0-1304 GCA_015232025.1 Alphaproteobacteria bacterium | reverse complement strand
GAGTCGCAAGGCGGCGGGCGCCGCGCCGGCCAGCACCGGCGTGAAGGCGAGCCAATCCGAACGTGCCGGAAGCGCGCCGCCGGACGGGGCGGGGCGTGCCAGTTCCAGCGACGCGACATCCCAGGTCAGGTCAAGGTCGATCGACGATTGGCTGGCCGGATCGGTGACCGACAGCGCCAGCGAGAGGAACGGCGCCGCCTGGGTCAGCGACAAGGCGCCCCCGGCCAGCCGCCAGCCGGTCTCGGCGGTGCTCGGGGCGGACGCGTCCGTCAGCCCCTGGCCGTGCAGCGCCGCGCCGCCGGCCGGCGGATTGGCGCCGGTCCAGGGGCTGTCGACTTTGGCGTCGTACTGGATGATCGCGGCGGCCGGGCCGGCCGAGGCCAGGGACACGGCCAGCGCTCCTCGCAGAACGGCCTTGGCCTCCGTCAATCCCGCGTCGAGGTTGGGATCGACCACCGCGCGCGGGTCCGAGGCGTCGTCGCTCAGGAACAGCGGGGTCAGGTCGTCGGGGATGATCGACGCCAAGGCCGCCCTGGTCGCCACGATGCGGGCGAACGGGTCGCGCAGATCCGGATCGGCGTCGATCGCCGCCACCGCGGCGGGTGTCAGCAGCCGGTCGAATTCGCTTAGGAAACGCTGGGCCCAAACATCGACGTCGACGCCCTGATAGTCCAGGCTTTCCATCCGCCCCGGATCGAGCGTTCCGCCGGCCAGCGGCGCGATGGCAACACCGGCGCGGGGCGATCCGGGTGGATCGGCGCGGGTGACGGTGAAGCCGTAAAGCGGGGCCAGCCCCAGCATCCGCGGCATGGCGGCCCCGCCCCAGCCCACACCCGGAAAGACATCGACCGCCACGATGCCGCCGGTGCCGAAATTCACCGCCCACAGGGGGGTTCCGGCGGCGCCGCTGGTCGCTCCGGCCAGCCGCAGGCCGGGCAAGGCGGTGGTCAGGTCCGCGCCGAACCGGTCGAGGGTCAGCGAGCCGGCGTTCGGATCGGCGGTGGCGGCGACGGTGGCGACCGCCACCTCGGCGGCGGTGTTCTCGAAGCCGGCCAGCACCAGGGCGGCCGGCCGCTCGACCACCAATTCGACGGTCAGGGGAAAGGCCGGGCCGGGATAGGGGCCGTGGTCGGCCAGGGGCGTCGACAAAACGAGGTCGGCCGGAGGCAATGCCGCCCGGGCGCCCTTGGCGAACATCACGACGTCGGCATTGGCCCGGATCACCTCGGCCACCGTCGCGGTCGCCGGCAATCCGGCCTGGGCGAGCAGGGCGTCGACGCGGCCGACGACGCTGTTCAGGGTGT
>JADGAL010000071.1 GCA_015232025.1 Alphaproteobacteria bacterium | reverse complement strand
GTCCCGCCGCTTCAATCAAAGTGTGTATCTCGGCCATGGCCTCCCCATCGGCCCCGATTACCGCACCCTCCGCCCCGGTTGTCAATTTGGAGTCTTGTCGCGCAGGCTATTTGAAAAGTTATTTGTTGAGCTATTAGTTTGCGCGACAAGACTCCAGTGGATAACCGCGAGTCGCGCGACAAGACTCCAAATTTGGCGCGACAAGACTCCAGTGGATAACTTCGCGACCTGTGGATAACTGCGTGGCGGCGGGTGACGCCGGAGCCCCGTCATCCGCGACTCGATTCGCGGAGGGATCGGCATCCGGGGCAGCCCCTGGCCCCGTGACCAGAGTCCGAACCCGCTCATTGGGCCGCTGGCCGGCCGGATCACCCTCAGGCGAAGCTGGGGAACACGGTCGGCGACACTCTTCGGCAAGCCCGCCGACCCGGGCGCTTCGCCCCAGGTGAGACTCGCCGGCATCAATTTCATTCAACCAATCTCCATGCCATTTTTGCTTTTCGCTCGCGGCGGCGGCGTCATTCCCCGCGACTTCATCACATGTTGAAGTGCGGCGATGCCGCCTTTGAAAGCGTCGACACAGTACCAGTCTTCAGCGTGGCGCGGGCCACGTCGTTTCAACGTGTTGAGAGCCATTACCGTGGCGTCCATGGCTGCGGTCAAACCGTCCCGGTCGAGGTCGTTCAGACGCGCCAGCGTGGCGCGGTGCACGTCTGCCGACGCCTCGGGATGGAGGCTCACGGGATCGACGTTTGGCGCCGACCGAGCCGGTGAAACTTCGATCACCGGCGCCGCCCTGGCGGCGCTCCTGGCCGCCTTTTCGGCTCTTACGACCGCCCAGGCGGCCGACTGACCTTCCGTGGTCTGGATATCGGGCGGATCGAGTCCCAGGCGGGCGTGCGCGCCGCGGATCGTCTCGACCTGTTCGGCGGTCAGGATGGCCGGCAGGCGCGGCAGCGGGCGGCGCGACAGCGCGTCGCGGGATTCGTCAAGCATCTGCCGAAGCTGCGCCACTTGCTGCTGCGCCTCCATCACCGCCAGGTAACCGGTCGAGAGACCTGCCGCCTGCACCGTGCGTTGGCGCTGGTCGACGGCGTGCGCTTGGCTGGCCAACCGCGTATCGTGAATCTCGCGCTCGGCTTCTTCGACACGACGCTGTAGGCGCTCTATCTCCTCCGAGAGTTTCCGCTCGCGGTCCGCGGCGCCCTTCGCTTTGCTGGCTGTCGCCTTTGGTAGTATAGCCCAGCCACCCTGGGGCGCCTCGCTGGAGGGGGGCACCAGCAGCTTGCCCTCCCCAACAGCTTTCTGGATTGTCGCATTGACGATCTTGCCCAGCCGGGCCTTTTGTCCCGCTTTCCGAGCCGCGGCGCGGGCCACGGCCTTCTCACGCTCGATTCGGTGTTTCATCGCGATCTCCTCGATCACGATGGGGGCCGGTTCACGGCGCCCATCAACACACCAATCCCGCGACGGAATTCGCCGACGCGGTCGCCGGCCCTCAATACCAGGTTGGTCCAGCAAAGCATCGCGGCCACCGAAAAACTCGACGGCCGGCTTGCATGCGTCGTTGATCGATTGCGCGAAGCGCTGGCGGTCGGCCATCACGTCTCTGCGATGCATCAACACGACGCTGCCGGCGCTACGATCGACGACGCCGGAGAGTACGTGGCGCGCCGTGACGGCGATGTGGATGTGAGGCTGTGTCTTTGCGTCGGCGTGGACGGCGGCGACGGCCTCATAGCCAAGGTTCCGCCAGTGACGGACTTCGGCCTCGGCCACGGCACGGCGCTGTTCCGGTGTCGAATCCGCTGGCAATTCCCGCACCAGCGTCTTTGCCACCGCTTCGGCGGTGCGGCCATTGCGGATACGACGAGCCGAATCCACCAACGCCGCCATCTCGTTGAATTTGGCAACGTCGCCGGCGAGATGCTCCAGGTCGTCGCGTTCGGCGTAATTGCCCTCCCGTGCCAAGTAGTCCACGCTGCCGTGAGCCGGTCCTTGAATGGACCGGACGTGGCTGTGATAGGTGCGCGCGACCCGACCATCGTGTTTGCCAACTCGGCCGGATTTGAGTGGGCGTCCGGTGACGTCGCGGCTATCAGTTCCCATCCTGATCCCCCTGTTAGAAGCCCAATGAGAAGTCAACGCACTTCTCTTTGGGCTTATTGACCCACCATTGCCATCTGAAGTGTCCACCCGCCCCCCTGATTTGTCAAATCCAGGGGGGCGGGTGTATTCTGATGTCAGTTGGCATAAACAGGGGGAAATAGGATGGCTACACAGAAGCTCATACTGAAGGGAAAGGGCGTGGCGGCGCTGGCGAAGATCGCCAACGAAGCGCCGCGTCGCCTGACCCAGGCCGAGCGCCAAGCCCTAGCCAAAGCGGAGCGCGAGACGGCCATGAGGAAGGGCCTGGAAGAGGCCCTTCCTCATGCAAGGGTGCTGCACGAGAAAGGATACGGATTCGGGGTGATCGCGAAGGTGATCAAGGACGCCCTGGATGTCCGCGTTACCGCCGATGCGTTGAAGAAGGCATTGATGGCGGAAAGCGTTGAGCCGGTGGTGGTGCCCTCAATGACCTTCCCCCCTGAATCCGGTCCACGCCAAGGGTGAGCTTCATGTAACCTGAAGAAAGCAGGGGAGCTCTGGGGGGCGCGTCGGAACCGCCGAAGAACCGACACGGCGCGATCCGGGACTGGTTGCAAGGACGTGGCAGGCGACTTTCTACGCCTGCACGTCCTACTTCGCCGGGAGGCGATTGGTGACAATGCGGACCAAGAAGCGCAAGGCCGCCTAAGGGGCCGGGAGCGCCTGCCGCTGGCCGTGCCGGAGAGCGCAACCGACGCTGGTCAATGGATTTCATCTCCGACTGTCTATTGCGGCTTCGCGTCGCCCGCTTCATAGCCGAGGCCCGGTGGACGATATCGTCAGGGGCAGGCATTCAATCGTAGGGTTGCCTCTGACCCAAATGAGGCTACCATCCCTCATGCCTGAATATTTCGCACATTCCTTCGACGATCCGGCCCGCGAATGGGAACGCCTCGTGGATCATCTCCACCAGGTGTCTGCGAAGGCGGCGGATTTCGCCGGACACCTCGGGGCCGAGGAGTGGGGGCGGGCCGCCGGGTGGTTGCACGACCTGGGCAAGGCCAGCGACGCCTTCCAGGCGCGGCTGCGGGGCGGCCCCCTCTGCGATCATTCGACCGCCGGCGCGGCCGAGGCGATCCGGGCCCATGGAGGAGGGGCGGGGCGTCTGTTGGCCTATACCGTCGCCGGCCATCACGGCGGACTGCCCGATTCTCACGAACTCGACGCGCGGTTGGACGCGCCGCCGCCCTGCGACAGTGTGGCCATGCCCGATCCGCCGTCTCCAGGAGGGCTGCCCGAATCGTATCGCAACGATCCGTTCGCCATCTCGGCTTTCACGCGGATGCTGTTCTCCTGCCTAGTAGACGCCGACCGACTGGAAACCGAGCGCCTGTACGCCCCAGAGACGTGGTGCACGCGTGCCGCCTGGCCGACATTGGCCGAGATGCGGTCCCGCCTCGACCGCTTTCTGGAGCACAAGCAGCGCGAGGCGTTACCGTCCGGGATCAACCGACGTCGGGCCGAGATCCTGCGGCGCTGCCGGGCCGCGGCGGCTTGGTCGCCCGGATTTTTCTCCCTGACCGTTCCCACGGGGGGCGGCAAGACCCTGTCGTCACTGGCCTTCGCGCTGGACCATGCGCTCAAGCTTGAGCACGGTCTGCGGCGGATCGTCTACGTGATTCCCTACACCAGCATCATCGAGCAGAACGCCGCAGAATTCCGGCGGGCGGTCGGCGCTGACGCCGTGCTCGAACACCATTCCAATGTCCGGGTCTCGGGCGACGAGCCGGACGAGGACGCCAAGGACAGGCTGCGCCTGGCCGCCGAGACCTGGGACGCGCCGCTGGTCGTCACCACCAACGTGCAGTTCTTCGAGAGCCTGTTCGCCAGTTCTCCGGGGCGGTGCCGCAAACTGCACAATCTCGCCCGCAGCGTCGTGGTGCTCGACGAGGCGCAGATGCTGCCGGTGCCCTTCCTCGATCCCTGCCTGAAGGCGCTACGCCATTTGGTCGAGCAGTGCGGCTGCACCGTCGTCTCGTGTACCGCCACCCAGCCGGCCTTGGGCCGCAGTGACTGGATGCCCCACGGGCTCGACGGTGTGCGCGAGATCGTCGAGGACGTCGACGGCCTGTACCGGGCGTTCAGCCGGGTCAAGGTCCGCCACGCCGGCACCCTGTCCGAAGAGGAGCTGGCCGGCCGTCTCGCCGCCGCGGACCAGGTGCTGGCGGTGGTCGACACCCGCGAGGCCGCGCGGCGGCTGTTCGAGCGCCTCCGACCACTTCCCGGGGCCGTCCATTTGTCGGCGCGCATGTGCCCGCGGCATCGCTCGCGCGTGCTGGAAAAGGTGAAGGCCGATCTGCGGCACGGACGGCCCTGCCGCCTGGTCAGCACCCAACTGATCGAGGCCGGGGTCGACATCGACTTCCCCGAGGTCTGGCGCGCCCTGGCCGGCCTGGATTCGCTGATCCAGGCGGCAGGCCGCTGCAATCGCGAGAATAAGCTCGGCTGCGGGACGGTCTGGCTGTTCGAGCCCGCCCAGCGGCGCCGGGTGGGCGAATGGCAGCGGCGGGCCGAGGCGACCCGCGCGGTTCTCGATGCCTTTCCCGACCCGCTGAGCCCTGAGGCGGTACGGGAATTCTTCCTGCGCCATTACGGCGCCAACCGTCGCGACGCCCACGGCATCCTGCCCCTTCTGTCATCGCCCCGACTGGACTTCCAATTCCGCGAGGCGGCCGAAATCTTCCGCCTGATCGACGACGAAATGGAACCGGTGATCGTGCCCTGGGAGCACGAAGCCGAGGGCCTCGTCCGCGATCTGGAGAGAGTGGACGCCCCGGGCGCCCTGCTGCTCCGGCTGCAGCCCTGGGTCGTCCAGCTTCACGCCCGTGAAATGCGGGCCCTCGCCGCCGCCGGCGCCGTCCGGATGGTCCGGGGGCGTTTCGCCGTGCTGAGCGACCCGGCGCACTACGACCCGGCGCTCGGCCTGATTCCCGACGGCGTGGGAATGGAATCGCAGGACTTCGTGGTCTGAGCCGGAATCGCGTGTTGACGATCCGCGCGGTCCCGGCACTACTGTGGTCCGTCGCCCGGCCGGGCGTGGGTTGGAACAGTACGCGCTACAGCATCCCTGTCAGGCATGACGGCAGCAGCGAGGGCGTCTTCCCGGCCAGGGAAGACGCCCACCTGACTCCGCATCTCCGGTTCAGTACCTCCTGCGGCAACCTATCAGGTTCAGTACGCTTCTACAGTATCCTGTAGGCATTAAGGAATATCGTCTCCTTGCTCTGGCTCGCGAAAAGCGGGATGGTGCGCCACGCAAAAAGGCGGACCCCAAAAAGAGGTCCGCCTTCAGCAGGTTGCGTTCGACGCCGGTGCAACGGCTGAACGCTGCCATCGCGCCGGAGGCGTGACGACCATGCATAGGTAGCGTAGCTCCGGGTCGCGGCACAGTCGATCACAAAGGAGTAATTTTCATGACTACTGCCACTCGACACCCGCTCGGCACCAAGGCACGTACCGGGGAGAAGTGTCCGGAAAGTGGAGTCTGGAGGGTGGACGGCAAGCCGTCCACCACGGCGCCGATTTCGGAAGGAAACCGCATGCCGCCCTACGACGGCAAGGCGGTGACCTGGGTTCTCGTTCAGTACGCCTGAGTGGCCCAGGCGCACGGGAATCTTTCCCGTGCGCCGAAGCCCGCAACCTCACCGGGAGGCGCCATGTCCTACGGCATCAAGCTCATCGTCTCGGGCGAACGCGCCTGTTTCACCCGGCCGGAGATGAAGTCCGAGCGGGTGTCCTACGACGTGATCACGCCGTCGGCCGCGCGCGGCATCATCGAGGCCATTCATTGGAAGCCGGCCATCCGCTGGCGCATCGACCGGATCCGGGTGTTGAACCCCATCCGTTTCGAGAACGTGCGCCGCAACGAACTGGGCACCAAGATGTCGCGCTCGACCGCCGCCGCGGCGATGCGGGGCCGGGGGCGGCTTGAGACATGGATCGAGGAGGACCGCCAGCAGCGGGTCAGCACGATCCTGCGCGACGTCCAGTATGTCGTCGAGGCGCATTTTCAGATGACCGCCAGAGCCGAGGACGGCGACAATCCGGCCAAGCATCTGGAGATGGTCACCCGCCGGGCCCGGGCCGGGCAGTGCTTCCAACAGCCCTGCCTGGGCGCCCGCGAATTTCCGGCGAGAATCGCGTTGCTCGAGGGCGCGCCCCCCGAGCCTCACCCCGACCTCGCCGGCGAACGCGACCTCGGCTGGATGCTGCTGGATCTGGACTTCGCCGATCCGAAAGCCCCGCAGCCGGCCTTCTTCCGTGCCCGCATGGTGGACGGGGTGATCGACGTGCCGGAGCGGCCGGGGGGTGGGCGATGATCCTGTCGGCCCTGTATGACCGCTACCTGCGCAAGGCCGCCGCCGGTGACGTGCCGGAATTCGGTTTCAACCGTGAGCGTGTCTCGGCCGCCCTTCTGTTGCGGCCCGGCCGGCCACCTCGGCTGCTCGATCTGCGCGAGGGTGTGAAGACGGCACCCCGCGCGATGCCCGTCCCCCATCCCGGCGGCAGCCGCACCAGCGGCGTGCGGGCCTATTTCCTGTGGGACAAGACCGCTTATCTGCTGGGGGCCGACGCGACGGCCAAGTCCGATCTGGTGGCCCGGCAACACGCCGAAAGCCGGCGGCTGCACCAGGAGCTTCTGGCCGGCTGCGACGACGACGGCGCCCGGGCGGTTCTGGCGTTCTTCGACATGTGGCGGCCGTCCAACGTGGCGGATCTGGGCGAGTCCTGGCCCGGCATGTCGGGAGCCAATCTGGTATTCCAAGTCGACGGCGACCACGGCCGGTACATTCACGAACGCCCGCTCCTGCGACAACGCTGGCTCGCCCACCTGGGTGCCCGGGAGGGGGCCGCCGAGGCGTTCTGCCTAGTGAGCGGCGAAACGGGGCCGGTGGAGAAGGTTCACCTGCCGCTGAAGGGCGTCGACGGCGCCCAGACCAGCGGCGCGGCGCTGGTCAGCTTCAATTCCGGCGCCTGGTGCTCGTACGGCCGCGGCACCGACGACCAGAGCCTCAATGCGCCGGTATCGCAGGCGGTGGCCTTCGGTTACGCCACCGCGTTGAACGATCTGCTGCGGCGGGATTCGGGGCAGCGTCTGCGCATCGCCGACACCACGATCGTGTTGTGGGCCGAAAGGCCCGACACGTCCGAGTCGCTGATGGCCAGTCTATTCGCCCCGCCCGTGGGGCGGATGACGGCGGACGAGGAGCCTGGGAAGGCGGATGACCCCTCGTCCGCCCGGCGGGTGATGCGGGTGCTGGAGCGGCTGCGCGACGGCTGTCCCTCGCGCGACCTGATGCAGGGACTGGACCCGTCGGTCCGTTATTTCATCCTCGCGCTGGCCGCACCCGGCCGGTCACGCCTGGCGGTGCGGCTGTGGGAGGTCTGTCGCCTGGGAGACCTGCTGGAGAACGTCGGGCGGCATTACGAGGATCTGCGCATCGAAAAGCAGTGGCCGCACGATCCCGACTTTCCGCCCCTCTGGCTGCTGGTGCGCGAATGCGCCGTCGGCCGCGAGGCGCGCAACGACCCGCCGTCGCTGGGCGCGGCGCTGACCCGCGCCGCCCTGCTGGGCGGGTCATATCCCGACGCCCTGCCGGCCCTCGTGGTGGGCCGGATCCGGGCCGACCACGAGATCAACACCCTGCGCGCCGCCATGCTCAAGGCATGGCTGCGGCGCAACAGACGGACGGAGGTGGACGTGTCGCTGAACGAGGACGAACCCAACACGGCCTATCGGCTGGGCCGGCTGTTCGCGGCGCTGGAGCGCGCCCAGCAGCTCGCCCTGCCCAATGTCAACACGGGGATCCGCGAGCGCTGTTACGGGGCGGCCTCGGCGGCGCCCCGGGCGATGTTCCCGCAGCTCTTGCGCATGGCCCAGCACCATCTGGCCAAGGCCGAACATTCCGGCTGGCTGGACAAGGTGATCGGCCGCGTCGTCGACGACCTGAACACCGAGTTCCCCTCGCATCTGACCCTCGAGGACCAGGGCCGTTTCGCTCTGGGCTACTACCACCAACGCAACGCGTTCTGGAAAAAGAAGCCGGAGGCCCAAGTGCCATGACCACGCTGAACGACCCCATCCGCAACCGGTACGAGTTCGTCTATCTGTTCGACGTCGAGTTGGGGAATCCCAACGGCGACCCCGACGCCGGCAACATGCCGCGGATCGACTACCAGACCAATCACGGCCTGGTCACCGACGTCTGCTTGAAGCGCAAGGTCCGCAACTTCGTCGAACTGGTGCGCGAGGACGCGGCGGCCGAAAACGGGCAGGGGCTCGAAATCTATGTCCGCGAGAAGGCGGTTCTGAACCGGGCTCACGAGCGGGCCTATCAGGCGCTGTCCATCGAGTCGACCCCGAAGAAGCTGCCCAAGGAAGAGGAGAAGGCGCGCGAACTGACCCGCTGGATGTGCCGGAACTTCTACGACATCCGGACCTTCGGCGCAGTGATGGCGACCGAGGTCAATTGCGGCCAGGTGCGCGGGCCGGTGCAGCTCGCTTTCGCCAAGTCGGTGGATCCGATCCGTTTCCAGGAGATCTCGATCACCCGCATGGCGGTAACCAACGAGAAGGATCTGGCCAGCGAGCGCACCATGGGCCGCAAAGCGGTGGTGCCCTACGCCCTGTACCGCGCCGAGGGCTTCGTCTCGGCCCCGCTGGCCGAGCGCACCGGCTTTTCGGAACTGGATCTCGACCTGCTGTGGAAGGCGTTGATCAACATGTGGGATCATGACCGCTCGGCGGCCCGGGGCAAGATGTGCGCCCGCCGTCTGATCGTCTTCCGGCACGATGGCCGTCTGGGCAACGCCCCGGCCCACCTGCTGTTCGACGCGGTGAAGGTCCGCGCGTCGAGCTCCGCGCCGGCCATCTGTTGGACAGACTACGCCGTGAGCGTCGACGAGGCGGCGATCCCGCCGGGAGTGAGCATGCGGTCCCTGCTGTGATCGGCCGTGGAGGACGATGACGACCTCATCCCCCTCTCGGCCCTGCAGCATCACCTGTTCTGCCTCCGGCAATGCGCGCTGATCCACATCGAGCAGGTCTGGGCCGGGAACGGGTTCACGGCCGAGGGGAAACTGCTGCACGAACGGGTCGACCAGGCCGGCGACGGTATCCGGGCGGGGGTGCGCGTCGCCCGCTCGGTGCCGTTGCGTTCGGCGCGGCTGGGCCTGACCGGCCGGGCCGACGTGGTCGAACTGCGCGACGGCCGCCCCTTGCCGGTGGAGTACAAACGCGGTCGCCCCAAAGCTCACCGCGCCGACGAGGTGCAGTTGTGCGCCCAGGCGCTGTGCCTTGAGGAGATGTTCGGTCATCCGGTTCCCGAAGGTGCCCTGTATTACGGCCGGACCCGTCATCGGCAGCCGGTGTCGTTCGACGTGGAGTTGCGGCGACTGACCGAAGAGGTGATCGAGGCGGTGCGCACCATGCTGCGGTCCGGCCGCACGCCGGCTCCTCGTTGGGACCGCGCGAAGTGCGGCGCCTGCTCGCTGGCCGGCGCGTGCCAGCCGCGACCTCTGACCCGGCCCCGCCGGGTGGCCGACTGGCTGGTTCGGCAACTGGACGCTCAGGACGGAGACTGCTGATGCGGCGCCATTTGAACACGCTGTTCGTGACCACCGAGGGCGCCTGGTTGCGCAAGGACGGGGCCAACCTGGTGGTCGAGGTCGGGGGCGCCGAGCGGGCGCGCTTTCCGATCCACATGCTGGACGGCGTGGTGTGCCTCGGCCGGGTCGGCATGTCCCCGCCGCGGATGGGACACTGCGCCGACGAGGGCGTCACCGTGTCGTTTCTGGCCGAGAGCGGTCGCTTTCTGGCCCGCGTCGAGGGCGAGCGCTCAGGCAACGTCCTGCTGCGCCGCCGCCAGTACCGGCTGGCCGACGATCCGGCGGCCTGCGCCCGCATCGCCGACGCCATGGTGGCGGCCAAGATCGCCAACCAGCGCACCGTCCTGCGGCGGGCGCTCAGGGACCACGCCGGGGCGGTCGAGGCCGGCCGGCAAGCCCGGCTGGACGACGCCCAGCGGCGCCTGACCGAGATGGCGCGCCGGGCCGCCGTCTCGGAAACCCTGGAGGTGGTGCGCGGCTGCGAGGGGGACGCGGCCAGCGCCTATTTCGGCGTTTTCGACATCCTGATCCGGCGCGACGAAGAGGCGTTCCGCTTCACCGGCCGCAACCGCCGTCCGCCTTTGGACGCCTGCAACGCGTTGCTGTCGTTTGTCTACGCGATGCTGGGACATGACTGCCGTTCGGCGCTCGAATCGGTGGGACTGGATCCGCAGGTCGGCTTCCTGCACCGCGACCGTCCCGGCCGGGCCGGTCTGGCGCTGGACCTGATGGAGGAATTCCGTCCCGTTCTCGCCGACCGCCTGGTTCTCAGCCTGATCAACCGACGTCAGATCGGCCCGACGGACTTCGTGACCCACGAGGGCGGTGCCGTGACCCTGACCGACGAGACCCGCAAGACGGTCTTGACGGCTTGGCAGGACCGCAAGCGGGACGAGATCACCCATCCATTCCTCGAGGAGAAAGTGACCCTCGGGCTGGTCCCTCAGCTTCAGGCACGGCTGTTGGCGCGGCACCTGCGCGACGACCTGGATGGCTATCCGCCGTTCGTCTGGAGGTGATCCGTGCTGATGTTGATCACCTACGACGTCAGCACCCAGGACACGGCCGGCCGGCGGCGGCTGCGGCAGGTGTCGAGGGCCTGCCAGGATTTCGGCCAGAGGGTCCAGTTGTCGGTTTTCGAATGCGAGCTGAATCCGGCGCAGTGGACGGCTTTGCGGGCCAAGCTGATCGAGATCATCGACCCCGCAGCGGACAGCCTGAGGTTCTATCACATGGGTGCGGACGCACGCCGCCGCATCGAACACGTGGGCGCCCGTCCAGCTACCGACCTCAAGGGACCATTGATCGTGTGATCAACGCGAACCCCCGGTGGTCACCGAATTCCCGGCGGGTTCGCACAGGCCGTTTCCCTCGCGGGAACAAGGGATTGCCCGAAGCCCTGCGACAAATGCCCCCCATACCACTGCCACGATGAAGTGGTTCGCGGAGGAGCTGTCGTTGCGTGTTCTTTGACAAGTGAATAAGAATAGGCCGTCGCCCCCCGCGCGGGGGCGTGGATTGGAACAATTGGGCCTCGAACGCGTCAACAGCCTCCGCCGGTCGCCCCCCGCGCGGGGGCGTGGATTGGAACCCCTCTTCGCTAGTGTTCGCCCTAGCAACGACAAGTCGCCCCCCGCGCGGGGGCGTGGATTGGAACAGCGATCGTCATGACGCCCCCGACGTAATCCAGCATGTCGCCCCCCGCGCGGGGGCGTGGATTGGAACTTCCGACCGCCCAACGGGGAAATGGCAATAGCCCGGGTCGCCCCCCGCGCGGGGGCGTGGATTGGAACGCCCCCGGTAAAGGGCGACGTCTCGCCCACGGGAAAGTCGCCCCCCGCGCGGGGGCGTGGATTGGAACAGCAACTCGGCCCAGGCCCAGGAATACGGCCAGAGGTCGCCCCCCGCGCGGGGGCGTGGATTGGAACGTGCTGGGCATGCCCAAGAGCATGACCAAGCGCGAGTCGCCCCCCGCGCGGGGGCGTGGATTGGAACTGCAACCGCGACCGCTGCCCGCTCGGCGGCTGCCCGTCGCCCCCCGCGCGGGGGCGTGGATTGGAACTTCAGCGCCGTGACGAGCTTGGCGGTCAGCTCGAGTCGCCCCCCGCGCGGGGGCGTGGATTGGAACAAGCTGTGCGGCACCGCCACCCCCGCCCCGAACGAGTCGCCCCCCGCGCGGGGGCGTGGATTGGAACGAGTCGCTGATCGGCAACATCGCGCGGGCGCGGGTCGCCCCCCGCGCGGGGGCGTGGATTGGAACAACTGCATGCTCGTCTCGAAAACCGACGCGGCGGGTCGCCCCCCGCGCGGGGGCATGGATTGGAACATGCTGCTGCTCTCCCTAAAGTGGCAGAATTCCGTGGTCGCCCCCCGCGCGGGGGCGTGGATTGGAACTTGCATGTCTGCGCGTCGCCCTCGAACACCGAACGTCGCCCCCCCCGCGGGGGCGTGGATTGGAACCCCGAGATGTCGGTCAACGCGGCGCTGCTGCCCGGTCGCCCCGCGCGGGGGCGTGGATTGGAACAATCAGCGGCTGGTCGTATTCGACGCGACCGATCGTCGCCCCCCGCGCGGGGGCGTGGATTGGAACTACATCGACGATGCGGACGGCCAGCGGATTGAGTCGCCCCCGCGCGGGGACAGCTGCATGTTCGTGCGCCGCGAGCTGCCGATGCTGTCGCCCCCCGCGCGGGGGCGTTTTGCCGCCAGCCGCCCGACTTCGACACGCCCCCGCGCACTTGGCGCCAGGACGTCACCGTTTATGGCGTGTACAGCGACCCCTTCGATACACACCCTTCCGATATCCTTGACCCAAACCCCGAAGCGGCGTATCTCAAGAAGTGTGTCGTGGTAAGAGGGCCTCGCCCCGCGACCCGTCGCCTACCGAGGAGGGGCCGCTTGCGGCACCGCGAGTCACTGAGGTAGGGGTTCGTCGGGTCTGCCGACACCAGCGCAAAGGCCGCCTTACAGGCGGCCTTTCGTGCGTCAAGGAGCCGGCATCAACCAAGCCGGCCGGCGACCCTCAAGTTCGACAGCGCGCACCACCAGGTGCCCGGCATCCTGCGCCGAACGGATCAGCGCCGCGGCGTCCTGTGCCGTAGGGGCGGCGATCGTCGAGTGGAACAGCGTGTTCGAGATGATGTCGGCGACCTGAAGCCCAGCGACACGCTCGCTCCCGTCATACTGCATGGTGAAGCGGATTCCGGCAAATCGCGCCTTGAGCGGGTAGGCTGAACATACGTGTAAAAACCGGTCACAAGGGCAGGTCGAACGGCAGAGGTGTGGGCTCGAGTGGATCCGGGCGGTCATCCATGTCGATGTCGTATTTTCCGAAGCGTCGAATGTGCTT
>JADGAL010000070.1 GCA_015232025.1 Alphaproteobacteria bacterium | reverse complement strand
CCATCGAGCAGGTGGAAGCCCAAGCCCCCGCCGCCGCCGCCTCGCCACTGGTGCTGGCGGCCGGCGAGGGCTGGCATCCCGGCGTGATCGGCATCGTCGCCTCGCGCCTGAAGGACCGCTACAACCGCCCGGCCTGCGTGATCGCCATCGAGGGGGACGAGGCCAAGGGCTCGGGCCGCTCGGTGCGCGGCCTGGACCTCGGCGCCGCCGTGATCGCCGCCCGCCAAGCCGGCATCCTGACCAAGGGCGGCGGCCACGCCATGGCCGCCGGCTTCTCGCTCGACCCCCAACGGCTGCCCGAACTGCGCGCCTTCCTCGACGACCGCCTGTCGCGCCAAGCGGCCGGCGAACTGGTGCCCACCCTGGAACTGGACGGCGCCCTGGATTGCGGCGGCGCCACCCGCGAGCTGGTCGAGACCATCGCCCGCTGCGGCCCCTTCGGCGCCGGCAACGAAGAGCCCCGCTTCGTCATCTCCGCCGCCCGCGTGTCATGGTCGAAGGCGGTGGGCACCGGCCACGTCTCCTGCACCCTGGCCGGCGCGGGCAACACCCGCCTGAAAGCCATCGCCTTCCGCTGCATGGACGGCCCCTTGGGCCAAGCCCTGCTGAACCCCGGCCCGCCGCTGCATCTGGCCGGCACCCTGCGCCTGGAAACCTGGCAGGGTGAGACCAGCGTCAAACTCCACATCGACGACGCCGCCCCGGCCCGCTGAACTGTTGATTTTCCCGATCCGAGCGTGTATCCAGACGCCTCGCCTCGATGTCCCCTTCGTCTAGAGGCCTAGGACACCGCCCTTTCACGGCGGCGACACGGGTTCGAATCCCGTAGGGGACGCCAGGCTTTCCGGAAAGATTGGGTTTACGGCATGGCGCGGGCTTGGTTCCGCGTGGTGTTTCCGTGCGTTGGTGCTGCCGGCCATGAGCTTCGGCGGCGATCGATCCGAAGCGGTCACTTTGATTGAGTGCACTGGCACCGGAATTCCAGGCCCGTAATTCCAGGCCCGTAATTCCAGGCTTTCCGGAAAGATTGGCTTTACGGCATGGCGCGGCCCTCCGGGTCCGCGTGGTTTTTCCATGTGTTGGTGCTGCCGGCCATGAGCTTCGGCGGCGGCCGATCCGAAGCGGTCCAGCTGAACGCGAGATCGATGGCACCCGCCGCTGCATAGACATCACGGGCGCCTGAGGTTTGTCCCAAACCGTCAAGTGGGTCATTCTTGGCATCACTTGATTGACAAGCCTCCCGGCCTGACCTATGTTGAGTGGGTCATTTTTGGATCCACTCATTCCTGAGGAGACGTGCCATGATTGCGATCGGTCCCGCCACAATCCTTGATCCCCGCGAGACCCCATCTGAGGAACTGCGAAGGCTCCTCTTGGCGTTAGGTGCTGACCCTGCCAGCCTCGCCAAGTTGTTCTACAGCGGGGGCGATGAGCCCACACCGGACGCACTGCGGCGGAAGTTGGACCGCCGCATTGCGAATGACAGCCAAGCGACCCGTCACGTGCTGGCGATGGAGTTGATCCTGCGCCAATGTAAGCGTTCGCGAACGTCCGGCCGAACTGAGCGAACCGCCCGGCTATCTGCACAGTTTGTTACTGAAGAGACTTGGGAATGGGCGAACGCCTCTTTGCCTGAACTCGCCCGCTACCTCATCGCGTCGGCCCAGCTAGCACGTGTTGCACCCTATGGCACGATGCATGATCGACTCGCGGCGATGGAGCTGATTACCCACGCCGGACCAGACACGCAGCTGGGCCGCCCCCTCGGACTCTTGGGGAGGAGCCTGTGTCAGCCGGAAATCATGGCCCGGTTTTCCCAGGACCGGGTCCCGCTGCTTTCAGTGCTTGCATGCCGGAAGCCCATCGGCAGTCGGCCCTTTGTTCCTGGTGCTGGGTTTGACGGTGTTGCGGTCGATTACTGCCGCAGGTGGCTGAAATCTCCATCTGCACGCGCAAGAGGCTCTGCCGACAGGGCGAAGCTGGAGAGGTGGATATCCGTCTTCGAGCGCGAAGTTGACGATCTGTATGACAGCCGTCGTTGCCGCGCCGTCCAGGAAATGCACGAAGACTGTTGGGAATACCAGCACTGGAGTGATGCCCTGGAATTCTTCGACCTGCTCCCCCTCGACATCGATTGAACGAAAATAATGCATCGGTTAGACAGTTTTGCCCCCCTATGCACGCCGCACCCAGCCCCACCATCAAGAACGCGCTGACCTCCTTAATGGGATTACGGTGGGATTACGGTGACAGGATTACGGTGGCCTACGGTGACAGTGCACTCAATCCCCAGATTCGAGCCGGCCATGAGCTCCGCAGCGACCGATTCGAAGCGGTCACTTTGGTTGAGTGCACTGGCACCGTAATTTCGTAGCCACTGGTATGAATGATGGGCCGTGACTATGATGACGCGACTTTTACCAGTGAGATACGGGGGAATCGATATGGCGTCCAACGGCGTCAACCTTGACGCGCTTATTCCGAGGGAAGATTTCGCAACGACCAGCGCTCCGTTTAAGGGGACTCCGCTGAGCACCATCAGCCTCGGGCTGCTGGGGGACGATTTCTTCGTACAGGGCCTGCGCAAGCCAGATTTCCAGCGCGAGACCGCGAACTGGACCCCACTGAAAATCGTGGAACTCATCGCCGCGTTTCTTGATGGCGACCTTATACCGGCCGTAATCCTGTGGCGATCGGGCCAGTTTGTTTTCGTGATCGATGGTGCGCACCGTCTGAGCGCGATGCTGGCGTGGATATACGACGACTATGGCGACAAGTCGCGTTCCATAGCCTTCTTCCAGAATCAGGTTCCGGAGGAGCAGCAAAAGCTGGCTGAGCAGACCAGAAGACTGGTCGCCCATCAAATCGGTACCTATGCGTCGTACCGTGATGCTCACCGAAGCATCGAGTTCGCTAGCGATAAAATCAAAGAGCGTGTCGGCATGATGAACTCCAACGCTTTCATTGCGCAATGGGTGACGGCCGTTGACGCGGCGGGCGCTGAAAATTCGTTCTTCAAAATCAATCAGCTGCCGACGCCCGTCGATCCAGTCGAAAAGCGAATTTTGCGCGCTCGAAAAGCGGCGGTTGCAATAGCGACCCGAGCCATCAATCGTGGTGGTGCTGGCCACAAGTATTGGGGTGAGTTTCCTATGGCCACCCAAGCCGAGATCGAGGAGGTAGGCAAAGAGATCTACGATGCTCTTTATTTGCCGCCGATGGGAGGTATGCCAATAAAAAGTTCGGATGTTCCTGTCGGTGGTAGAGGCTATAGCTCGTTGCCGTTCGTCTTTGATCTGGTGAATCTGGTCAATGGCGTTGGAAGCAAAGATAAACTGGCAGAGGATACCGACGGTTCTGCGACATTGGGCTATATGCGGGTCGTTCTAGATCGCATAACTAGAGTTACAACCACGCATGCTGGATCGTTGGGACTGCATCCTCTTGCCTACTTCTATACACGCGGGGGCACATTCCAACCGATTGCGTTCCTTGCCGTCCTGCAGGTCGTCAAGAAAATGGCCGAGAGAGGGCAGCTCGACCGCTTCACGGCGGTGCGTCGGAAATTCGAGGAATTTCTGATGGCCCACAAGGAGGCATTCACACTGATCGTGAAGCGGCAAGGCAGCGGCCATAGGAGCCGGCCTGGTCTAGAGGCGTTTCTAGAAATGACGCTGGCTGGACTTTGGGCGGGGAAGACCGACGCGGAGATCATCGAGAGTCTGAGTGCTGATCCGCGCTTCAGCTTTTTCGCGACTCAGGCCCCGATCCGCGAAGGCAGTAATACCGACAAGGCGTTTAGCTCAAATGCGAAGACAGCTGCCTTTGTCGCGGAGTTGTCACAAAATGGCGTCCGCTGCGGCATTTGCGGCGCGCTGCTGCATCGAAACTCAATGCAAACTGATCATATTGTCCGAAAGGCGGATGGCGGCGGCGCTCACGCAGCGAACGCGCAAGTCGCCCACCCGTATTGCAATTCTACCTTCAAGGAGGGATTACGATTGCGGTGACAGTGCACTCAATCCCCAGAGTCAAGGCGCCCAATTCACTTGCGGCGACCGATCCACTACACCGCGAACGAGTCGGGATGTAGATTCCGTGATAGATGGAAGGCATGTCCGACCATGAGGCCCGCGATGAGGACCTTGTCCGCCATCCTCAGAATTTCCCCAGGCAATAGCCGATGTTGTAGACGGTGCCGGCCAGCATGCGGAACTCTTCATGTGGCATCGCGTCGAGATCGAGTCCGGCCAATGCCGCCAAATTGACCCGGACGCTGGGGATGGTGTGGCCCAGCACTTTCGAGTCGCGGTGCGCCACGACGTCGGATTGGCCGGCATGGTACATGCGGCGCAGGATCCAGCTTCGGCTCAGCCGCTCGGGGTGGATGTGGTGGCTCACCCGCGCATCCGGGGCGTAATAGGCGGCGTGGCCGCCCGCCCGCAGTTCAAGGAACACCACGCCCTCGCCGCCGGTGAGATCCTCGCCCGACCGACCCAGATCGGCGCGGAACGGCGCCGGTGGCAGGATCGCTTTGCGGACGGCGCAGTTGCCCTCGCCAAACCATTCCCCGGCCTTGAGAAAACGCGGCTGGGTGTCCCATCCCCAATGGCAGGACAGCATGTGCAGGATGTCGTCGGCCAGCCAGTCCGGGCGGGCGGATTCGCCGAAATCGGGATCGACCTCGCCGCCCACCATGGCGACCGCGCAGCCAAGTTCGCGGAACGGGGCGGTCAGACGTTCCAGCCATCCCTCGGCGGCCCGCTCGTCATCGTCGATGAAGCAAAGGATGTCGTGATTGGCCAGCGCGATGCCGCGGTTGCGGGCGTGGGACACTCCGGTCGACGGCTCGACGGCGGCGTAGAACGCGACGTCCATGGCGGCGAACACCTTGAAGAAGCGGTCGCAGACGGGCCTGGCGGAGCCCGCGGGATCGTTGTCCACCACGATGATTTCGGTGCGGCCATGGCGGTTCTTCTGCGCCCGCAGGCTGTCCAAGCAGCGCTCAAGCAAGGCGGCGCGGCGATAGGTGGGCACAATGATGGTCGTGTCCATGGCGTTCGGAGCCTCATTCATAAGAACGCACGATGCGCAGGCCGGGCACGGCCCACCAGCCGGTGCCCATCTCGCGGGCCATCACCGCGCCGAAATGCGCCAAGATGAGATAGCGGCCGTGATCGGCGCGACAGATCGGCGCCGGATAGCCATGTCTCAGGCCGCCGACTGGGCGGCGGTGGCGGCGCGGCCGGCTTCGAAGGCGCGTTCGTTGGGCTCGGCCATGCCGGGTTTGTGGCGGAAGCGCGACAGCACGCATTCGCGCAACACGGCCGGATCGAAGGGCAGGTGGTCGGCGGCGGCGCCCAGCATCACCGTGTTGCCAAGTCGCGGATTGCCCAGCCCGGCAGCGATCGCCCCGGCGTCGAGCGACAGCAGGCGGGTGCTTCTGGCGCGGGCCTCGGCCAGCGGGTCGTCGGGATATTGGTAAAGCCCGGTGGACACCACCGGCGGGATCAGCCGCATGGTGTTGACGATGGCCAGCCCGCCGGGCCGCAGATGGGCGATCCAGCGCAAGCCCTCGGCGACTTCGAAGGCCAGCATCAGATCGGCCTCGCCGGGGGCGATGGCGGGGGCCAGCACCTTGGGGCCGAAGCGCAGATGGCTGGTCACCACGCCGCCGCGCTGGGCCATGCCGGCGACCTCGGTCTTCTTGACGTCGTGGCCCATGGCGATGGCCGCCTCGGCCAGGATCTCGGCGGCGGTCAGGACGCCCTGGCCGCCGGTCCCCACGATCATGATGTTGGTGATGCCGGTCATCGCTGGGCCTCCACGATCGCCTTGGGCGCGCAGGTTTTCACGCAAAGAGTGCAGCCGGTGCAGAACGGCGTGTCGATCTCGACGAAGGCCAGTTCGCGGGTGCGGCCGTTGGCGCCCACCTTGGTCTCGCGCCGGGTCACCAGGATGGCCGGGCAGCCGACCTTCAGGCAGTTGGCGCAGCCGTTGCAGTCCTCGTTGACCACGAAGGGCGGCTTGCGCTTGTGGCTGTCGATCAGCACGCAGGGCTGGTTGGTGATGATCACCGACGGCTCGGCGATCTTGGTTTCCTCGCGGATCGCGTTGGCCAGGGTCGGCAGTTCGTAAGGATCGATCACCCGGATGCGTTCCGGCTTGACGCCCAGCGCCTCGACCAGCTTGGGGAAGTCGATCTGCGGGGCGGGATCGCCATGGATGTCGCGGCCGGTGGCCGGATGCTCCTGGCCGCCGGTCATCCCGACCGTGCGGTTGTCGAGCAACAGCACGGTAATGTTGCCGCGGTTGTAGGTGATGTCCAGCAGGCCCTGCATGCCCATGTGCAGGAAGGTCGAATCGCCGATCACCGCGACCACGCTGCGCTCGGCGTCGGCTTCGGCGCGGGCCTTCGAGATGCCCAGCGCGATGCCCATCGAGGCGCCCATGCAGATGGTGGTGTCCAGGGCGTTCCAGGGATGCCCGGCGCCCAGCGTGTAGCAGCCGATGTCGCCCGAGATCAGCACGTCGTCGCGCATGCGCGACAGCACGTAATAGGGCGCCAGATGCGGGCAGCCGACGCACATGGTCGGCGGCCGGGGGAAGACCTGGGGGGCGGCGGCCAGGTCGGACTCGGGCACCGTCTCGCCGATCAGGCGCAGCACGCGCGGACGCACCACGTCGTAGGACAGTTCGCCACTGCTTGGCAGGATGTCCTTGCCGTGCACGGCGATGCCGGCGGCGGCGATTTCGCGCTCGACCAACGGCTCGGTCTCTTCGACCACCACCAGCTTGTCGACCGTGGCGGCCAGCGCGCGGATGCGGCCCATCGGCAAGGGATGGGTGAAGCCCAGCTTGAGCAGCGGCGCGTCGGGGAAGGCCTCGCGCACGGCCAAAGCCGCCGGGCCCATCGAGACGAAGCCGACGCGGCGGTCGGTTCCGTCCATCAAAACGCTGAGTTCGGTCTGCTCGGCGAAGGCGGCCAGCGCCTTGTCGCGCTCGAACATCAGCGGCAGGCGCTTGCGGGCGGTGCCCGGCACCAGCACCCAGCGATTGGGGTCGATCGAGAATCCGGTGGCCGGGCGCTCTTCGCGGCGGCCGGTGGTGACGCACAGCGCCTTGACGTGGCAGACGCGGGTGGTCAGGCGCAGGATCACCGGCACCTCGAAGCGCTCGGAAATCTCGAAGGCCATCTTGGCCATCTCGAAGGCTTCCTGGCTGTCCGAGGGCTCCATGATCGGCAGATGGCCGAAGCGGCCCCAATAGCGCGAATCCTGCTCGTTCTGCGACGACGACAGGCCGACGTCGTCGGCCACCGCGAGGACCAGCCCGCCACGCGCGCCGGCCAGGCTTTGCGACATCAGCGCGTCGGCGGCGACGTTGACGCCGACATGCTTCATGCAGCAAAAGGCCCGCGCTCCGGCCAGCGAGGCGCCGATGGCGACCTCGAGCGAGACCTTCTCGTTGACCGCCCAATGGGTGTCGACGTCGGGATAGGCCGCCAGGAATTCCAGCATCTCGGTGGATGGCGTGCCGGGATAGGCGGCGGCGACGCGCACGCCCGCCTCCCAGACGGCTCGCGCGATGGCCTCGTTTCCGGACAACAGAAACCGGCCCGCGGCCGGGGGAACTGCAGCGTTCAAGGGCTGAACCTCACGACCAAGCGGCTCCCGACGTTCGGGAGACGACGCGAAGGGGGAGTTCGGTTGATACCCTTCGGGGTAGGCGGCTGTCAACGAGGGCCGGTCAGCCGCCGCAGGAATTCGCCCAGTTTCATGTCCTGGTTGGAGACGTGATCGAGAATCCAGAACTTGAAGTAGTTCTCGATCGCCCCTTCGGTGCCGCGGTAGTGGCCCTCGGCGTATTCGGCCAGTACCTTCTCCAACTCGGCGGCGATGTTGCGGTGCTCGGTCTGGTGTTCGGGCTGCAGCGGGTAGCCGTGCTCGCGCATCATGGCTTCCTCGCGGCCGAAATGGCGGGTCGCCTCGCTGGCCAGTTCGGACAGGGCGTTGACGCCGTCGACCAGGTCGTAGGGGCCGGAGTGCAGTTCGTGCAGGCGGTTGGCGAGCGCCACCAGCGCGCGGTGGTCCTCGTCGAGCGCGGGGACGCCCGTTTCCAGCGTGGGTCCGAAGGTGAGCAGCGGGGTGGTCATTGCTCGTCCAGGAACGATTTCATCTTCATGTCCACGAACAGGATGTGTCTGATGATCCACTCCTTGATCAGCAGCAGCAGCTCCTCGCGGCCAAAGCCGCGCCGGCCCGCCTCGACGTCGGCCAACGCCTCGGTCAATTGCTCGAGCAGGTCGGCGTGTTCCTGATGGTGCTCCTCGAAGCCGGGAAAGCGCAAGAGCCGCAATAGGCTTTCCTCTCGCCGGAAATGTTCGCGCGCGTGCCGGGCGAAACGGATCGTGATGTCCAGCAACTCCTCGCGCGGCGCGCCGGAATCGACGGCGTCCTTCAATTGATTGACCAGATCGATGAAGGCGCGGTGGTCGTGGTCGATCGGCGCCACGCCGATGGCGAACGAGTCCAGCCAGTGGATGTAGGGGTTTTCGTCGGGCCGGCCGCCGCCCATCCGACCGCGGAAGAAGTCGCGCAGCGGCTTGTCGGTCTTGATGATGTGCTGGATGATCAAATGCTTGATGAAGTCGCGCGTTTCGACGTTCAGCGTGCCGTGCTCGCCGAACACCGCCCTTAGATCGGTGAAGATGCGGAAGAATTTGCGGTCGGCGGCGGCGTGGTGCGAGCACTCGCCGTAGCCGTATTCCTCAAGCAGGGCGTGTTCGTGGGCGATGTGGTGATCGACCAGGGCCACCAGATCGTCGAGCACCGCGCCGACTTCGGCTTCGGGCGCCCCCGCCGCGGCGACCTCGTCCAAAAGGTTCACCAGGGCGACCAACTCCTGATGCTCGACGTCCAATTCCTTGACGCCGAAATTCAGGGCCTCGTCCCAGTCGATGGGGCTCGCCACCGCGGTCATGCTCGCACCGTCAAGGGTCAGCCGAACAGGGCGTCGATCTCGGACTGCGAGATGCCCTTGTTCTCGAGCTGCGGGCCGTTGAGCAGTTTCTGCTCCTCGTCCTTGTGGTTGTGGTGATCGCCGCCGCCCAAGGAATTGGTCATCTCGACGAAGGCGTCGGCGCCCCAGATGTTGACCATCGCGTTGATGCGGTCTTCCACATATTTCAGCGTGTTGACGATCTTGGTGATCCGCTGGCCGGTAATGTCTTGGAAGTTGCAGGCTTCGAAGATGGTGACGACGTGCTCGCGGATCTCGTCGGTCTGGTGACGGATGAAGGTGTCCTTGACATGGGCCTGGATGGTGCCCGTCAGGATGTCGATCTTTTCCGAGGATTCCAGGATGTCCTGGGTGGCCCGCTCGGTCGAGTTGACGATGGCGTCCAGTTCGAAGGTCACCGCGACCAGACGGTCCTCCTCGCTGTCATAGGGGCGCAGCGCGGCGATCTCGTGCTTGGTCTGTTCGATGCAGACGGCGAGCGCGCGCAGCTCGGTCTTCAGCATGTTCACTTCGGCTTTTTGGCGCTCGAGGTTGGCGGCGGCGCGGGCCGCCTCCTCGTCCTCGGCCTCGGGCTCGGGCAGATCGGGGCGCAGGAACCGTTCCAGGGCGCGCATCTCCGAGCGCAGCCCCTCGATGGCGGCCAGCACCTCGGCGTTGCCCGGCGCCGGGCCGGCCGCGGCCTCGCCGCCCGCCCGCTGGCGCATACGCTGCAATTCAGCGGTGAAGACTCGTTTGGTGCTCATGCGACGGCCCCGACCCCCTACGAGAGCCCCGCCCCTGGGTGTCTCGTTCCATGTTTTTCAAATACACCAAATGCGCAATTGGCGGCAAGGGGCGGGTACTTTTTTGTGTGAAAGCGGTGTAAACTCGGCGGGCTGTGATCACTTGGGGGGAGCGCCCGCGAGGTGAGCGATTCGAAGGCGGTGAAGGCGGCCCGTCGCGCCGACGATACCTTGTGCGAGGCGCTCGACGCGCTGGACTACGGTATCGCGGTCCTGGACGGCGAAGGCCGGCTGGTCACCGCCAACCTTCGGTTTCATCGGCTGTGTCCCGAACTGGCGCCCCATCTCGAACCGGGCCGCGATCTGGCCGCGTCGGTCGAGCGGGCGGTGGCCGATGGTTTCATTCCCCCCGAGATGCGACGCCTTTCCGAAGACGGCGCCTCGCTTGAATTCCGCGATTGCTTGATCCGGCGCAGCCGCACGGCCGGCGGCGGCTCGATCGTCACGGTCACCGACCAGACCGATTTCAAGCGCAGCACCGCCGCCGCCGAGGGCAGCGAGCGCCGCGCCCTGTTGGCCGAGCGCCAACTGGCCGACGCCATCGCCGGCATCTCGGAAGCCTTCGTGCTGTACGACTCGGACGACCGAATGGTGCTGTGCAACGAACGCTACCGCGAGGTGATGGCCGGGGTCGCCGACCTGATCGTTCCCGGCGTGACCTTCGAATCGCTGGTCCGCGCCACGGTCGAGCGCGGCCTGATTCCCGAAGCGCTCGAGGCCCCCGAACGGTGGCTGGACCACCGCCTCGCGGAACATCGCGACCCGGCCGGCGTGCGCGAGATCGAGCTGTCGTCCGGCCGCTGGACCCAGGTGCGCGAGTCGCGCACCGCCGATGGCGGCCATGTCGCGATCCTGACCGACATCACGGCGCAGAAGCGGGCGGCGCGCGCCCTGGCCGAAAGCGAATCGCGCTATCGTCGGCTGTTCGATCTGGCGCCCGATCTGGTCTGCGTGCTGGAGCGCGGCCTGATCGCCTTCGTCAACATCGCCGGCTGCGGCGTGCTGGGGGCGATGCGCGAGACCATCGTCGGCCGGCCGATCGTCCAGTTCATCCATCCCGACTACCGGCCGGTCGCCGAGGATCTGGCGGTGCTTTCCTCGGATCACGGCTGGGTGCCGATCAAGATGGTGCGCGTCACCGGCGGGGTGCTCGACGTCGAGGTGCGCACCGCGCCCCTCGATCACGAGGGCCGCGACGCGCTGATGCTGGTGGCGCGCGACGTCACCGAGTTGAAGCGTTCGGCCGAGGCGGTGCTGTCGCGCGAGCAGCGCCTGCGCGGCATCATGCACACGGTGCTCGACGCGATCGTCTCGATCGACGAGACGGGCCTGATCCACGACTTCAACCCGGCCGCCGAGCGGGTGTTCGGGTACTCCGCCGCCGAGGTGGTGGGGCGCAACGTCTCGATGTTGATGCCCGAGCCGCACCGCGCCGCGCATGACGACTATCTGGCCGGCTATATCGCCGGCCGTCCGCCGCGGGTGATCGGCATCGGCCGCGAAGTGACGGGGCTGCGCAAGGACGGCGCCATCTTCCCGCTGGAACTGGCGGTCAGCGAGATGCGCCTGGCCGGGCGGCGCCTGTTCATCGGCGTGCTGCGCGACATCACCGAGCGCAAGGCGGCCGAAGAGGCGCTGCGCGCCAGCGAAGAGCGCTATGCCGCGGCGATGGCCGGCACCAACGAGGGCATGTGGGACTGGGACATCGCCGGCGACCGGGTCCACGTTTCGCCCCGACTGGCCGACGTTCTGGGGCTGGACGACCTGTCCGTCACCACGCCCGAGGACTGGCTGGACCGCGTGGCGCCCGAGGATCGCGCCCAGTACCGCGCCGCGCTGGTCGCCCATCTGCGGGGCGAGGCGGAATTCTTCACGCTTGATTACCGGGTGCGGCGCTCGGACGGTCTGCGCTGGGTGCGCCATCGCGGCTTGGCCTTGCGCGACGATTCGGGGCGCGCCTATCGCATGGCCGGCTCGGTCGGCGACGTCCAATCCCAGAAGGAGGCCGAGGCGGCGCTGCGCGAGGCCAAGGAGCAGGCCGAATGGGCCAATCGCGCCAAGTCCGAGTTCCTGGCCAATATGGGCCATGAACTGCGCACGCCGCTGAACGCGATCATCGGCTTTTCCGAGGTCATCCAGAAAGAGATGTTCGGCCCGGTGGCGACCCCCCAATACGTCTCCTATGCCGGCAACATCAACGATTCCGGCCGCCATCTGCTCGACGTGATCAACGACATCCTGGACGTCTCGCGCATCGAGGCGGGCAAGCTGGCGCTCAAGCCCGAGCCGGTCGCCCTGATGGCGGTGATCGAATCGACGCTGCGTCTGGTGGCGCGGCGCACCGAGCAGGCCCAGCTTACGCTCGAGGCCGACCTGCCGCCCACCCTGCCGACCATCGAGGGCGAGCCGCGGCGGCTCAAGCAGGTGCTGCTCAATCTGGCGTCCAACGCGGTGAAGTTCACGCCCGAGGGCGGACGGGTGACGTTTTCGGCGCGCAACGAGGCGGATGGCGGGGTGACGATGATCGTCGCCGACACCGGCATCGGCATCGCGGCCGAGGACATCCCCAAGGCGATGACCCCGTTCTCGCAGGTCGACAGCCGGCTGGCCCGCAAATACGAGGGCACCGGGCTGGGCCTGCCGCTCGCCAAGGCCTTCGTCGAACTGCATGGCGGCACGCTCGAACTGGAAAGCCGGCCGGGGGTGGGCACCACCGTCACGGTGCGATTGCCCGCCTCGTGCGTGCTGGCGGGCGAGACGGGTTGAAACCGGCGGTTCGGCGCCTCACCCTTTGCCAAAGGGTTCGGTGATGGTCGGCCGCTTCAGGATCGCCACGTTCAATATGGAGAATTTGGAGGACCGGCCGCGCGACGGCGCCGCCGGCCTCGACGATCGTCTGGCCGTGCTGCGGCCCCAATTCGAACGCCTGCGCGCCGACGTGCTGTGCCTGCAAGAGGTGGGGGGAAGCGCGGAACGCCGGCACGGCCCGCGCCAATTGCGCGCCCTCGACCGCTTGCTGGCCGGCACCCCCTACGAGGGCCATCACCGCGTGGTCAGCCTGAACCGCCAGGGCGTGCGCCACTCCGACCACCACAATCTGGTGATTCTCAGCCGCTTTCCGGTCTTGTCCCACGCCCAAGTGTGGCACGACCTGGTCGAGCCACCCCTTCACCGGCCCAAGGGCGAGGCGCGCGAGGTGACCTGGGATCGCCCGCTGCTGCACGCCCGGCTCGATCTGGGCGGGGAGCGGGCGCTGCATGTCCTGTGCCTGCATCTCCGCGCCCCGCGCGCCGCCCATCTCGACGGGCAAAAGGATCACGGCGTTTGGAAAAGCGTGTCGGGCTGGGCCGAGGGCTTCACCCTGGCCGCCTTCAAACGCGCCGGCCAGGCCC